>JAXHUS010000049.1:0-2369 GCA_034189305.1 Thermodesulfobacteriota bacterium
GGGGGTATATTGCTTTTTATTATTGCAATAGATATGTTGCATGCCAGAATATCCCGGGAAAGTATGACTACAGAGGAAATAAAAGACGCTACCACAAGGGAAGATATTTCTGTATTTCCAATTGCCATGCCATTATTAACAGGGCCTGGAGCAATTACAACAGTAATAGTCGTAATAAGAACCGCCCAGACCTTACAGTTGAAAATAATAGCCATCTTAGCCATATTATTGACCTTTTTTTTATGTTATATAATTTTCAGATTTTCAGACATAATTAATAAAATATTGGGAGTGACCGGGTCTCTTGTTATAACAAGGATTATGGGTTTACTTTTAGGAGCTATTTCAGTAAATTTTATCTCAATCGGAATATGGAATATATTTAAGTCAATGGAATAATCTGAAAAATTTATATAATTAATACAAATTTTTATGAGAAAGTTCGAAAAGATATTTATTGTGCTTTTCATTTTTGGGATTCAAATTTTTTTATCCAGAAGTATTTTTTCTGAAACCTTGTCCAATAAAGTCAGGGAGAGATTAAGAAACAGGATTGAATCAGCAGGGATTCCACCGGAGATTTTTGTTGGGGATGAACTTATTTATTCTACAGTAATCTTGCCCCAATTTTATGAAAGGCGTACTTATTACCCGGCTTTTATTGATGATACAGGGCTATTATCGCAAGTGAATTCTCTTATCAAAACAATTAGTGAAGCAGACAAAGAAGGTCTGATACCCGAAGACTATCATCTATCCAAAATTAATGACATATTATCAAATATACAACAAAATCAGAAGAAAAAGAAGCCCCATAACATAGGAAGATTTGTTGATCTTGATTTACTCCTTACCGATGCATTTTTAATTTACGCAGCACATTTGCTTGCAGGACGTATCAACCCGGAAACAATTGATTCGGAATGGCATGCCAATCGCAGGGAGGCAGATATCGGTGAAATTCTTCAAAAAAGCCTTGAATTAAACAAAATTGAGGAAAATTTAAAAGGCCTTCTTCCATCACAGGAAGGTTATGCAATGCTGCGTAATGCACTTTTACACTATCGAGAGATAGCCTTAAAGGGATGCTGGTCATCAATACCTGATGGTACCAAGTTAAAAAAGGGAGATAGAGGAACGCGTGTCATTGCATTAAAGGCCAGTCTTATTGCCACAGGAGATCTGGATAAAAACCTAAATATTAGTGATGATATTTTTGATGGCGAACTGGAGCAGGCTGTAAAGAAATTTCAAAAGAGGCACAATTTATATGTTGATGGGGTCGTAGGTCCTTTTACCCTTTCAGCATTAAATATTCCTGTAGATGAACGAATTCGTCAGATTGAACTGAATATGGAACGCTGGCGATGGCTCCCTCAAGATTTGGGTCAGAGGTATATTCTTGTTAATATTGCTAATTTTGAACTGGATGTAGTTGAAAATGGCCGGCCTGTCATCACAATGTCTGTTATAGTTGGCACGCAATACCGGCGAACCCCGGTTTTTAGCGATAAAATGTCTTATCTTGTACTAAATCCTTATTGGCATATTCCAACAAGCATTGCAATTAAGGATAAATTAATTTTAATACGCAAAGACCCCGCTTTTTTAGCCAAAGGAAATATAAAAATTTTGCAGGGATGGGGGACAGAAACAAAAGAGATTGATCCAGATACTATTGACTGGTCAGGTATTACAGCTAAAAACTTTAATTATAGATTGCGGCAGGATCCTGGACATTTAAATCCTCTCGGCAGGGTGAAATTCATGTTTCCAAATAAGTTTGATGTTTATCTGCACGATACACCATTTAAGGAATTGTTTACAAAAACCAAACGTACTTTTAGCTCTGGCTGTATCCGTGTTGAAAAACCAATTGATCTGGCGGAATATGTATTAAAACCCAGCCCTGACTGGACCCGGTTAAATATACTTACCGCAATGGACAACGGTACTGAGCAGACTATTGGGTTGCCTGAAAAGATACCTGTACACATACTTTACTGGACTGCGTGGTCAGACAAGGATGGATCTGTCCAATTTAGAAATGATATTTATGGACGGGACAGACTACTGGATGAGGCTATGAGTTGTAAACCACCCCATTTTATGGATACAAAATAACTATTCAAGAGATGGTAAAATTTTTTAACAAGCTTTTTTCTATACTGGATGAAAATGTCCTTTTACTGATAACTATCATCTGTACACTCCATTATATAGAAAATAAGTCGGTTTATGCTTTTTCTCCTGAGAAGGCAGAATTTTCTATTAAATTCAAAAATGAAATATCACCCTACCGTGTTATGGGTGTTTTTGTCCTTCCAGGAGAAATAATTACATTAGAGGCTGTAAATTCAGACAAATCA
>JAXHUS010000490.1:0-7340 GCA_034189305.1 Thermodesulfobacteriota bacterium
CTCGATTATATAGTAATCCTGTTATTAGCGATATGTCAATTAGATATTTTCTATAAATTTTACAGGTAAAGTTATGTTGAAAAATACCTTTATTCATATTCCAGGAGTTGGTTTTAAGACGGAAAAGAAAATCTGGGAGAAGGATATATTTTCCTGGGATGATTTTTTTAAAAAATTTAAAAGCATTGGTTTTACAAAAGAGATGAATAGCAGAATAACACAATATCTCAATTTATCAAATGATGCTCTGACCGGTGTAGATATCAAATTTTTTGCCGAAACCATGCCAAAATTCCAGATGTGGAGGTTGTATAAAGAGTTTGAATATAATACTGTTTTTTTAGATATAGAGACAACCGGCTTATCCCTTTTAAATGATGATATAACCATAATTGGATTATTTGATGGTAAAGATACAAAAATTTTCATAAAAGACCAAAATTTTCACAACTTTATGGAAAAAATTCAAGAATATTTACTATTAGTCACATATAACGGCAGTAATTTTGACATACCTTTCATATGGAAAACATTTAAAAGTATTGCTCTGCCCCCCGTTCATATTGACCTTCGTTATCTTCTACGAAGAGTGGGTTATTCCGGCGGGCTTAAAGCTATAGAGAAAAAGGTCGGTATTCCGAGGAATTGGGAAGTTGAAAATGTTGACGGATTTGAGGCCACTTTATTATGGAGGGAATATCTGAAAGGAAACTTAAAGGCTTTAGAGTTACTTATCAAATATAATATTGAAGATATAAAGAATCTGAAAAAGTTATTGGAGTTTGGCTATAACAAGATGGTTTGCCAATCAGGATTTCCCGGAAGGTTATATGATAAATGAATCTAAATGTCATAATCTAAAAGACCCCTCTTACAAAGGGACATGAAAAAAGAATACAGAGCCTGAAAAAAAGTTTATAGACTAAAAATTCACAAATGGAAAAATAAAGGTATACGTAAATAGGAGTTGACAGATATTAATTGCTTCATTTCTTAGTATAAGATTCGTCCCAAAAAGAAAGTCATGGAAATATACTCTTATTTTCTATGCATTAATTAGAGTTGACGGCCAAACTTCAGGGATGCCTTGTTAATACCGATACCCATCTGTTTCTGTACAAACTCATGACCTGTATCATTAAAAGGGAGGTATATCAGGAGTGATTCCTTAATAATAAACCTGACCTGGGGAAGCAGGGGAAGGACTTCCTTTTTGATCGTGGCAGAACTGGCCAGTGTAATCTTCAAGCTCTGAGCTGCCTCGCTTTGGGGTAGGGTTACAGGGTACAGATTTTTTTGAGGAATATCCTCATTCATCTCAAAATCTTTCTGGGTAAGGGTGAACCGTTTGATTAGTTGTAAAAAAACCTTGGGCCGGATCTTAAAGGCCGGTATCCAGAATTTCACATCCTGGCTTTCCCATTCCCTTTTGATAACCCTGGGCTGATTGGTGACCCGGATAAAATCGGCAAATGAATTTATTTCCAACCCTTTAGCTGAAACGGATATTTTCCAGAAGGGCAAATAATCGGCGATTTCGTTCATAGCCGGTACTGTTCTGCAATTTACCTGAATAAACTTGCCTTTTGATGCTTCCCATGCCGTCTTACAATTGCCGCAAATCAGTACAACACTATCCCTTTCACCTTCCAGGTTCCAGCCGCATTGGGGACAAAGGGTGGGCATAAATATTATTTTCCACCGGGGATGTTTATTTATTGGCAGCCCGTATAAGTTATGGTCTTCAGAAAGGCTGGCTATTGGCCTGTTTAATACAGCGTCAAATAGCTTTTTTCCCTGTACAAACAATGGTAGATATATAAGACTTAAAGTTTCACCTATATAGGCTCTGTGAAACATCCGGCCCGATGAAGAAGATAGGGCAAGCTTTCCTGCCTTTGATAGGATATCAGCTGCCTTCAGAGAAAATCTTAGAAATGAACCACCTGTATCCGGTGTAACGAATTTCATTTTCAGGGCCTGGGGCCTTAAACCAAGGGACATGGGAATGCCCCTGAACGGTAGCCCCACATGGGTAATGTCTACTATACGGTGGCCCACAGTCAGCCCCCTGCAGTAATACACATTGCCCTTAAAACGAAGATACGGGGCATAAATTATTTCCTTATCGGGGGATTTATTGGGCAATACAAAGCGGAAATAGTTGGGGGTGAAAAGATAATTTTTTACATTACAATAGGGACATTTTATCAAATGGTCGGTTTCATCCAGTTCGATAGGCGCACCGCACTGTGGGCATTCCTGTTCTACTGTGAAGCCCATCTTACCCTAACTTCTCACCGCATTGATTACAAAAGGCAGATCCGGGCATGTTTTCGGTCTTGCAGCTGGGACAGAATCTGGGAGCCGGCTTTTCGTCTGCCGGATGACCACATTTAGGACAGAATTTGGCATTTGGTGGCAGGTTCTTGTTGCAGTTGACACACTGATCGAAAATGAGCTGCTGATGTCCACAGTGGGGACAGAACTTGGCATCTCTGGAAATAGGATGGCCGCAATCCGGACACTTAATTTCCTGAATAACAGGGCCGGCTCCTGTTCCTGGTGCAACTCCGGTTCGGGGTCTGAATGACTCAGCAAACATGGCCGGCATCATCAATCCCATACCCATACCCATACCTGAACCAGCCTCACCGGTAGACTCGGCAGCCTTTTCCATTGCCATGGCTGCCTTCATTTTGACAAGCCTGTCAAGATCCTGGATCACACTGAGGCGGCTCTTGTCGTCAATCGCCTTTTGTACCTCGGACGGAGGGTTGATGGAAGTTATATATAAATGTTTTAAACCAAGGCCAAAATGGCTGAAATCGTCTTGGAGTCGTTTTTGTAATCCCATGGATAACTCATCATACCGTCCTGGCAGATTGAAAAGGCTGTCCAGATTCTCACCTAAATGGTCATTAAAACGGGATACAATAACGCGTTTGAGATATTCTTCGATCTCTTCCGTTGTGTATTTACCCATAGTGCCCACCAGGCTGTTGATAAATAATACGGGCTGTACCACCTGAATGTTGAATACCCCGTGGGCCCGAAGTCTGATAAGCCCCAGGTTAGAGTCCTTAAAGGCTACAGGGTCTCTTGTGCCCCATTTTAGATTGGGAAATATCTTCATGTTGGCAAGATATACTTCAGCACGAAGCGGGCTGGTCATTCCCCAGGGCATGGCCAGGATTTTAGTAAGGACGGGGACATTGGCAGTTTTTAAAGTATGCCGACCGGGGCCAAAGGCATCACATGCTTTACCCTTATAAAACAAAACACCTGCCTGGCTCTCCCGGATAATAAGCTGGGCTCCTAATTTGATCTCGCCCGAGCCCTTTTCAGGAATCCTATGCACCAATTCCCTGCCGGTTTCATCAAACCATTCTATTACTTCTAAAAAAATTATATTATCGGTTCCCATATTTTTATTCCCCTAATTTATTGTCCTTTGGTTTATTATAATAACAGGTATTTACAAAATCAAATCATTATTTACAATCGTCTGGTTGTTATGGGCTGTTACATAATTGTACTCCTTTTTTCATGTAGAAAACTAATCAGATAATCAGATAGAAACCAGCCAATTATAGCAAGGCATTCCATGTCTAAATATTTTTCCGCCCTTTGTTCAAAAAGGATAAGACATCGGGCGGTAAATTCACTGTCTGTATCATTAAACAAAAGGAGGACGGGAACATCGGGCAATGCGTCGAACTTCATTGATAGTTGATAGTTGACTTCAATCTCCGGACTATAACCACCAAGTTTTAGGCAGGCCATCTTCATTTCCTCAATCCTGTTGGCAAAATTTTTTGCAATGGCCATTTCTGAATTATTTTGAAATCCTGTTACAAAGGGTGCGGAATCCTTAAAGTCCCTGTAAGAAACCCAGTCATTTCCCCGAGGCTTAAAGTTCGGATAGAGAAGAAGATATTTACACAGTACCACCTTTATTGAGTGGATTGGCTCCTTTCCCAACTGATCAACAATACCTTTTGTGGAAATCTTATATTGTTTATCGAAAAAAGGGATAATGACGCTGTCTCCTTCAATTTTAGAACCCATCCTGTATGCTGTTTCTTGAAGATTTATTGTGTTCAATTGATTTAGATAATCTCGATAGATTTTCTCGAAAACAGGTGGTTTTGCTTCCATTTTAAATTTCAGTCTGTTGGGGCTACATAAATCAAAAAAGCACTGGCTTTTACCTGTGCTTTTATTCAATGGCTGGGGTGGGAGGATTCGAACCTCCGAATCCGGGTTCCAAAGACCCGTGACTTACCACTTGTCGACACCCCATCTTTATCAATTTAAATTCTGTAATGATCTAAGGTATAACTGTATAGACTAATCTAAAATAAAGATTTATGCCATTTCATTTTCCTCCATTGCTATGCCCATTATTGGAATAAATAAAATTTTTACAGTTAAACACAGACCATTTCTTGTTAAGGCCAATTTTTTTAAAAGCCTGTAACGATTCTTTTTTGCCGGCAAAGACACCAAAAACACATGATCCGCTTCCTGACATTAAAGAACCAAGGGCTCCTTCATCAATTAACGTCTGTTTTATTTCTTCAACTTCAGGATACTCACTTATTACTGTCTTTTCCAGATCATTTCTCAGTAAAGAAACTACTGTATTAATAGAATCAAAAATTTTAGGAATACTAATATTATTATGGCTTATTGTCAAGTCAATTTTGCTGTAGGCCCAGGCTGTGGAAACCGGAAAATCAGGGTATACCAGGACTAAATAAATATCAGTGTTTAAAATAATATCCTCTAATTTTTCTCCGGAACCTCTTGCTATGGCATTCTTTTTATGAATAAAAAAGGGTACATCCGCTCCAATTTCCAGCCCCATATTACTTAATTCGACATTTTTAAGATTTAAATCAAGTAATTTATTTAAAGAGAGCATTACTCCGGCGGCATCACTGCTCCCCCCTCCTAATCCTGCACCAACGGGTATCCTTTTAATTATTTTGATTCTTACCCCCAAATCTCTATTGATTAATTTTTTCATTGCAATTGCTGCTTTATAGGCTAAATTATTTTCATCTAAAGGAATCTGTGGTGAATTGGATTCTATAATGACCCCTTCGGGAATTAAGTCTATAACCAGAGTATCAAAAATGGTTATGGGAATTATTATACTTCTGATGTCATGATAACCATCTTCCCTTTTTTTTAAAACCTCAAGCCGAAGATTAATTTTGGCAGGACACTCTAATTTGAAACTATTCACGTCAATGGCCTATAGTGAACCGAAGTATTTGAAATTGAAAAAAGTGAAAAATCTCTATATAACCAAATTACTTTTGGTGGGAAGAATCTTTAGCCTTTACATATCTCATTCGCAATTCAAAGAGTAAGGTATCAATTAGTTTTGATTCAGAAGCATTGAGGTTGCCTTTCGTCTTTTCCTTTAGCATAGAAATAATATCGATGGTCTGTTTTGCCAGAGGAAGATTGACTCTACTTACATTTGTGACCGGGTCTGGCATATCTCCAAAATGTATGGAAACCGAACTGCTTAAAGAGATAATAAAAGTAACGAAATCAATCTCGGGAAGGGGAGGGGGGCTTTGTTGTGGGGGTTTTCCCTCAGTCTTCGGAGGGGTTTCTTTTATTGGAGTTTCTTCTGTTTTTTTATTTTCTTCTATATCCTTGTCAGAATCTTTAATACGTCTTTTATCCTGAACTTTTACCTTTTTTTCTTCATCTGGTTCCATACTTTTTTACTTCAAATATTAGAGGTTATTCGTAGTTTTTTATTCCTTAGTTTAAAATCGAAGGAAGAACCTTTATCCCAATTCAAAGTTAAAGGAATCTTTACCCTGTCATCTATCGACCGTTTTAAAAAGCGTGCCCCGTACTTCAAACTAAAACCACTATCCACTAACTCGTCCAGAACATTATGGGTATATTGCAATTTCTTATTATACCCTTTCAGCTGATTGTTTATCTTTTCCAGATACATTTTTGCAATTTCTTTGACTTCCATTTTACTTAATGGAGAAAATACTATTATGTCATCAATTCTATTTAAAAATTCAGGGGAGAAGGTATTTTCCAATTCTTTCATTACAGCCTTCTTTGCATCCGTAACGCCCTGGTCCTTATTAAGAAATCCTAAAGGGTTTAAAAACTTCATGAATTCATGGGAGCCCAAATTTGAAGTCATTACAATTACTGTGTCGCTGAAATATACCTTTTTTCCGCGCCCATCCGTTAAATAGCCTTCATCAAACACCTGAAGGAACAGGTTTAATACCAAAGAGCTTGCCTTTTCCATTTCATCAAGGAGTAAAACAGTAAAGGGATTGTCTCTGATCTGATTCGTTAGTATCCCCCCCCTTTCAGAGCCTACAATTCCTCTCGGCATTCCAATAAGTTTATCAATCCCTATGGATCCGTCTTTATACTCCGACATGTCAAGCCGAACCATTTTATTTTCATCACCAAATAGAAATTCAGCTAAAGATTTCGCCATTTCCGTCTTTCCAACCCCTGTTGGTCCTAAGAATAATAATACTCCATCCGGTCTATTAAAATTCTCCTTTAACGGTCCTTTATTTAATCTAAGATGTTTGGCCAGAGATTTTATAGCCTCTTTCTGTCCTATAATCCTTTTACTTAAAGCGCCCTCTACATCAGCGAATCTTTTATTAGTATCACGAAACACCATATCTAATGGAATCCCGGATTCTTGAGAGATAACATTAACAATATCTTCAGGTTTCACTTCGTCTTGAGGACGCTGTATTTCAACTTTAACACACGCCGTATTTAACCATGAGATTGCCTTATCAGGAAGGCGTATCTGTCTTATATAACGGGGAGACATGGATAAAGCCGTCTGAATAGCTGAATCACTAATTTTAACTGAATAGTTCTTTTCAAGTCTATCCCTGATTCCGAAAAGAATTTTTCTGGTATCTTTAATACTCGGTTCTTCAAGCTTTACTATCTTAAACCGTCTGTCAAGGGCTTCATCCTCCTGAATATAAGTCTTGTATTCAGATGGTGTAGTGGCGCCTATAATCTGAACCTCTCCGCGGGCTAAGGTGGATTTAAATATATTTGCCGCGTCACTGTGAACTCCCATGGCAGTTCCAGCTCCAATAAGGGTGTGGGCCTCATCTATAAAAAGAATAATATTTTTATTATCCTTTATTTCATTGATAATCTTTTCAATCCGATCTTCAAACATTCCTCGGAACATAGTACCTGAAACGACTGAGTTCATCTGTAAATTAACGATTTGTGCATTCCTTATTCTGGGGGGAATTTTTTGCGGTTCCATTTCGATTTTTTGAGCCAGGCCT
>JAXHUS010000491.1:0-6192 GCA_034189305.1 Thermodesulfobacteriota bacterium
TTCGCAAGGTCTATTAAAGACTTTTCCGTGCCAATGCTAATCAGGAAATTTACCGTTCTATCCAGTACCCCATTTGCCTTACACAGGGGGACAGGAACATCCTTTAAGTTCAAGACGACCGTTTTTTAAGTTCTGAATAAGCTGTTTCATGTCTTCGTTCCCACTTTCCCCCGTTCTAACGTTTCCACGTTTTAACGTTCCAAAGTTCTTATCAACGATTAATTTATAAATTTATAACCTGACCCTCTTTATGCTTTCCCATATAAAAATCAAGCCGCCCTCTTCTTTGCATGAAGCACTGTAATCCCTACAAGCTCCTTTCCACGGTAGTGACAAATCAAATCATCCTCCATGATGCTATCATCTGCCTGCTGTGGTTTCCTGAAGCTGATATAGAGGACATCAGCCTCGTCGTCATAATCAATCCATATTTTTTTAGAAGGCATCTTTAGAAGATATGGCAAAGAATCGAGTATCTCTGCTAGTTTTTCCATAACGTTCCTTTTCTCTGAATTTTATCGGGTCTTGAAGTCATGAAAGCCGTGATGATAAACCCACCAACCTTCTGTTCTTTATAGATAACCACCATTGTTTTGGTGAAGATCGAAGTTTTATCGTAATGTCTGAGTGCAATCATTTCTTCATTCTCTCCTTGAACTATTCTATCCGGATTCTCAACTGTTTCAAAGACCAAATCCTGGTTCCCAGCCATATAATCGTGGGCTTCAACAATGTGCGCCCAGCGTTCAGCAGTGAGTCTTATTTCTATACCGTTCCTGGATATGACAGTGCCTATCATCGCTACTTTCCTACTTTCCCACTTTCCCCTGAAGGTTTATCCATTTTCAATTAGAAATATGAATTTATAGTCAAAAATACCTCCCATTTTCCTCCCTCCAAAATCCCCTATATGACAGTCTCAAAAGCAAACTGTTTAAAATGTTCATCAAAGGAAGCACCCTTGCGGATATCAAGCCCTTTTATTAAAACATAGGAAGTACAGTCAGTAAAACTCCAATTTTTATCAAAATAATTTTGATAAATTTCCCATGCCTTGTTGAAAACAACATTATCAACCTGAATCAATGTTACCAAAGTGCTCTCCAGAATTTTTCTTCCGGCAGTAATTGATAATTCTTTAGAACCCCTAACTAACAATACCGTCAATATCTCATTAAAGATATAATCGCTGATTATAAATCTTACTCTTCTCTTTCTGATATTTCTTGTCAATTTAACCGCCTTTTTATGATTCTTATCTTTTCGATTATGTTTTCAATTATCGGTCCTTTAAATTTATATATATTCTAAACTACAAACCAATTACAAAATAACGATGCCCTTTTTTTATTGCAGCAATGACCACACTTTTGCTAAAGTCTTTATAATCTCCTCAATAGTCATAGAGTTTACAGTTTGATGACTTTCTGGATTCTCCACCGGGTGTAAATGCCATCCCCTTATATTATCAAAATCTACTCCCCATATTCTTTTATCTTCCTCTATAAGTGCAAAGGCCGTGGTTTTTGTAATTTCATTAAAATATACATGTAATATCCGTTCCTTCTTTAGTAATACACTGCCTTTAAGAATAAAAACTTCTGTCTGGAAATCAACATGCTTAACAAAATCGAGAGCAGAGAGTGCATGAAGTAAAGAAAGAAGGAATTGGTTTATATCCATTGGGTTTTTATTTCTTCATAGTGTTTGATTAATGTTTCAGCTTCTTCCCATCGCCAGAAATCTTTTTCAGTATCAAAAGAATAAACATCTTTTTTGATTGTGCCCTCTTTCAAATTTTCTTTAAACTCATCAAAGTTCATCTCCCATTTTTTTTGAAATCCCTCAATTATTTCACCTAAGGTTTTTAACTTTAATTCTAAATAATCTACTAAAACTTTATGAAAAGCATCGTCAATATCTTTTGAACCTGTCGTTTTAACTAAAAATTCTCCTAATTTTGGTGAAATAGCTGGCATTTTGTCACCCCCTTTTTTAGTCTATTGTTCTAATCATATAATTTAATTTAATATTACCCCATTTTCGTTATTCTATCCTCTTATCCTCACTAATTCTACTGAAAAACCCAAAATTCCGGGGACACAATACTTAATTATTTATTTCTCCTGTTTTTCCATGGTCACATATATCGCAGATAATCCTTTGGAACGTGGATGCGAAGATGTCAATTCTTATATTTCTCATCTCTATCCCGGCAATAGACGGACTCTCCCATATTCCCATCATTTGTAGAATTTGTTTCATCCATCATCTATTAATCAAGCAAGGTTCCGCCATTAATATAGTTACTATTCAGGTGTTTAGACTAAAGACTGAAGGCTGAAGAATATCAATCATCTCTCAACGCTCTAATCAAGCCATTTAAGACATCCTCTATTTCGACGATCTTTGGTTCAATGAGGGATAAATCATGGTTGCACAAAAATCCCAAACGCTTTGACAATGATTTCTCTTTAAAAGCCTTCTACCTTCAGACTATCCACCTGAGCAGTTAATTAATATGTATGAACAGGCATAGCTTTGTAATAGATAAAACCTTTTTTTGTCTTATCGGTAAATATAGTAATTATAATGTAACCAAATTTCATAAAATAAATGGGATCAGGCCGGTCGTTATACTACCAATAATGCCCTTTTTCGCAAGGTCTATTAAAGACTTTTCTATGCCAATGCTAATCAGGGAATTTACCGTTCTATCCAGTACCCCATTTGCCTGACACAGGGGTAAGGGAACATCTTTTAGTTCAAGACCACCGTTTTTAAGGTTTTGAATTAGTTGTTTCATGGGTTTTTAAAAAAATTACTCTATCAAGTCTTCGATCTCATTTAGAACCATAGCCAGACTTGGTTCAGTGGTTTTCTGAATTAACGTGTTTATGATGAGGGAAGGTTTCAATTTCCCTGTGATGGGGGGGCCATATCATATCTGAATATAAGTTTTTCATTGCTGTCCTGCTAATGATATGAGTATGTATATCTTTCACTTCTCTCCTTAACATTTATATATTATCTAACCCTTTTGTAAGAATTTTTATATCATCGGTAAGCTCTCCTACTTTGACTTCCGTCCTCGTCTGAGCCTCTGCAAGCTCTTTTTGAGTTATGGTAAGTTCCCTTACGATTTCCTTAAGCTCATTAAAATCGCCTGTCTTCACAAGATTGTCGTATGCTGCTGTTATTACATAGGAAAGTACAACTGCCTAGCTTTTATCAAAAACACTTTCTAATTTTTTTTATGTCAATTGTTGTTTGCATAGGTTGATCTCTTTAAATAAAATGTTCTAATCAAAGTTTTTACAACCCACTTAACTCCCATACGTTACTGTTCCCTCTCTTTTTTACAAGCCTCCGCCATTATTGGTCAGCTATTCATTTTTAATATATATTTGACCAATCTGTATATAAAAAGCGGAATAGTATTTTAGTTTATATATTTATTAATGGGGGTTGTCAAGGCAAAGGAATAAAATTTTTCCGTTACAATATACTAATACAAATACATTCCTATCCGCTTTTTTTACTTCCCCCATCAATTAATTCAAGTTTCGTACCCTTTTAACCGATTCATCATTACCAGTAACGCTTTTAACTATAAAATTGTGAACGAATCCAGAAGTCAGGAGACAGAGAACATAATTCAGGGGAAATCGGAATAGATTTTATTACATATCTTCATTATTCAGATTATAAAAAATATCCTGGTCAGGTCTTTACTCAACCGTAACACTTTTTGCCAGATTTCGAGGCTGATCAATATCCGTTCCCCTTAAATATGCAATATGATAGGCAAGCAGTTGCAGGGGTAAAACAGATAAAATGGAGGTTAAAAATGGATTGATTCCTGGAATTAGAAAAACATCATCGGCATTTTTTTGCACATCCACATTGTAGTCGGTTACAATAATTATTTTACCATCCCTTGCCTTTACTTCTTCAATATTTCCAAGAATTTTTGAATAATTTCTATCCCGCAAAACCAGCATAACTACGGGCATATCCTTATCAATCAGAGCTATGGGACCATGTTTCATCTCCCCTGCCGGATAACCTTCCGCATGGATATAGGATATCTCCTTAAGCTTTAATGCCCCTTCAAGGGCAATCGGATAATAAATTCCCCTTCCTAAATAAAGAAAATTTTTATAATGAAAATATTTCTTTGCAATTGCCTCTATTTCGCCTTCCTTTCTAAGAATCATTTTTATCTGATGGGGAACTTTAAATGCGTCTTGTATTAATGCTTTTGTCTTTTTTGCATCTATCCTTCTTAAAAAAGAAGCAAGATATATACTAAATAGATAAATTATCATAATCTGTGTTGTAAAGGCTTTTGTTGAAGCAACTCCGATTTCTGGACCGGCTCTTGTATAAATTACTCCATGAGAAAGTCTTACCATACTGCTTTCAAGGACATTACAGATAGAGAGTATTTTAGCGGATTTGTTTTTCCCTTCCTTTAACGCAGCCAGAGTATCTGCCGTCTCTCCGGATTGTGAAATCCCTATTAATATATCATTTTTCGCGATAATTGGATTACGATAGCGAAATTCCGAACCCAGATCTACCTCACAAGGGATACGACAGATTTCCTCAATGATATATTTTCCGACTAAGGCAGCATGCCATGAGGTTCCACATGCTACTAAATATATTTTGTTTATAGTTTTCAAATCTTTTGGTTTTAGATTTAAATGATCAAAAAATATTTCACTTTCGTCATCAAAGATTCTACCCTTTAAGGTGTCTGCGATAACATGGGGCTGATCGTGAATTTCTTTCAGCATGAAATGTTTATACCCACCCTTTTCTGCAAGTATTGGATCCCAGTTAATAGTCTTTGTGCTCTTTTCTTTCTCTTTACCTTTAAAGTCGGTAATTACAAGATTGTCCTTGCATATAACCGCCATTTCTTCATCTTCTATGAAAATCATTTTTCTGGTATACTTTAATAATGCCGGTATGTCCGAAGCAACAAAATATTCATTATCTCCCAGACCTAAAATTAAAGGGCTCTCCTTTCTGGCACAGATTAATATATCAGGCTCATTTTCATATATTGCGGCAATTGCAAAAGCTCCCTTTATCTGAAGAAGTGTTTTACGAACTGAATCAGCAAAATCATATCCATCTTTAGTAAATTTATAAATCAGTTGTGATATTACTTCTGTATCAGTTTCTGATTTAAAGGTATGACCTTCTTTTATTAATTTTGTTTTAAGTTTTAAGTAGTTTTCAATTATTCCGTTGTGGACAACGGCAACACCACCAACCATATGAGGATGTGCATTGATCTCCGAAGGTTTACCGTGAGTAGCCCATCGGGTATGACCAATACCAAGTTTGCCGTTAAAATGGTAGTTCTTTAAGGATTTTTCCAGTTCGTTAATTTTACCTTCATTCCGATGAACTTTAATATTATTTTGATGGAAAATTGCGACCCCAGCTGAATCATAACCCCTGTATTCGAGAAGCTTCAAGCAATCAATGATTATATCCCTGGTATTCTGTCCGCCTGAATAACCTACAATTCCACACATAAATTACCATTTACGAAGATAATTTTTTTGTTTTGTCCTTTCCAAACCAATATTTCCATCTGGAACATCCCTTGTAATTGTTGAACCTGCGCCAATAATAGTTTCATCGCCTATATTTACAGGAGCCACAAGGGATGTATTGCTTCCGATAAATGCACGGTTACCTATATGAGTCTGGTGTTTTCTTTTTCCGTCATAATTACATGTAATGGTTCCTGCCCCGATATTCGCTTCACTGCCTATAATTGCATCCCCGATATAGGCTAAATGGTTGGCCTTAGTCTTTTCCCCTAAACGGGACTTCTTAATTTCTACAAAATTACCTACTTTTACTCCCTTTTCGAGTAATGTATTTGGACGCAAATGAGCAAATGGACCGATTGTAACATTATCTTTAATTTCACTTTCCATTATAACCGAAGAGGACAGAATTGTAACCCCATGGCCAATTCTTGAATCTACAATCTTACATCCCGGCTCCACAATACATTTCTCTCCGATTATTGTCCTGCCCTGTATATAATTATTCGGATATATAATACAATCCTTTCCAATTGTAATTCCCTGATCTATATAAGTGTTTACAGGGTCAACCACAGTCACACCATTTAACATTAACTCTTCCAATATCATC
>JAXHUS010000492.1:0-3439 GCA_034189305.1 Thermodesulfobacteriota bacterium
AAGAAATGCAAGGTTAGGCCGAAATCCAAAAACAGGTCAATCGGTTAAAATTTCCGCCAAACAAGTTCCCTGTTTTAGAGCGGGTAAAGACTTGAAAGAAAGGGTGGATCATTCTAAATGATCAAAAAATTTGTTTTACTATGTTATTCGTAACAGCTACCGGGGATCTGTTTTCAGTGTTAAGGAAAAAACTTTAACGGACAATAGTTATCGTGAATTTTATTTTGTGAAAAATTTAGTAGTTCATGAAATTTTTTTTAGAAAAAGCTTAACTTAAAATTGATCTCTGTGAACGATTATTGTTATTCTTTCAAAATGTTATCCAGAATTCCGTTAATAAAAGCTCCTGATTTTTCAGAACCAAATTTTTTCCCAAGTTCAATGGCCTCGTTTATAGTAACTTTAGGTGGGATATCCGGGCAAAATTTAAGCTCATATACTGCAAGGCGTAATATATTACGTTCTACAGGATCTATTCTATATAAACGCCAATTTTTAGAGGACTTAGAAATAATTTCATCAATTTTTTTATTGTTTTCAAGTACTCCGCAGGCAAGGCTTTGAGAGAACTTTTTTATTTCTTCGGAAACATTAAAATACCGCCAGAAAAATTCAATAAAATCTTTAGAATCATTATTTTGAAAATCTGCCTGAAATAATACCATTAAAGCAAATTCTCGTGATTTTCTTCTTTTTCCCATAAAAATTAATAAATAGGTTTTTAACCAAAAAACTGTCTTTGCATTTTTCGGGCAATGCAAAATGTAAAAGGCAAAAGGAAAACGGTAAAATTTAATTTCACTTTTTTTATTCTTTTCTATGAGTATTCAGGTATAAGGTGAAAGGTTTAAGGTATAGGGATAATAAAAACCATGCACCTTACCTTTATTTTACATTTTGAATTTTAAATTACCAAAACTTGTTACGGCAGTTTTTGGAATTAAATCTTACGAATAAGATTTGCCATTTCAATGGCAGATATTGCTGCATCCCATCCTTTGTTGCCTGCTTTAGAGCCGGCCCTCTCTATTGCCTGTTCAATGTTGTCAGTGGTCAGAATTCCAAAGGAAACAGGAATTTCAGTTTCAAGGGAAGTAAGGGCAATTCCTTTTGAGACTTCTGCACTAATATATTCAAAATGTGGAGTTGCTCCGCGAATAACAACACCCAGACAGATAATAGCATCAAATTTTCCGGTATTTGCAAGTTTTTTTGCAATTAGAGGAATCTCAAAAGAACCCGGAACCTTAAATATATCTATTTTCTTTTCTTCCGCCCCATGTCGGATTAGAGCATCCAAAGCCCCATTTATCAGTTTTTCCCCTATAAAATCATTAAACCTGCTTGAAACCATAGCAAAACGAAGACCTGTAGCATCTAAATTTCCTTCAAACATACTGGTCATAATTTTTCTCCCGTTTTTTTGTTCATAGACAACATATGTCCCATTTTTTCCTTTTTTGTAGTGAGATATCCTACGTTCACCTCATTGGGTTCAATTTCTATCGGAATCCTGTCTACCACTGTTAATCCATAGCCTTCAAGCCCTACTATTTTTTTAGGGTTGTTCGTTAAAATACGAATTTTGTTTAGCCCCAGGTCACGGAGAATCTGGGCGCCTACTCCATAGTCCCGTAGATCAGGTTCAAAACCAAGTCTTTTGTTTGCCTCTACGGTATCCAGCCCTTTATCTTGCAGGCAATATGCCTTTAACTTATTCAAAAGGCCTATTCCTCTACCTTCCTGTCTCATATAAATGATAACACCTCTACCTTCTTTTTCAATTATGCGCATGGACGTATGAAGTTGTTCACCACAGTCACAGCGCATAGAACCCAGCGCATCACCCGTTAAACATTCAGAGTGTGCCCTTACAAGAACTTCATCCTCAGGTCCCCATGTCCCTTTAAGCAATGCAAGGTGAACAAACTGGTCAAGTATTGTAGTGTATGCTATAAGTTTAAATTCATTTCCATAGGAGGACATTAAGGTTGTTTCCAGTGCCCTGTTAACAAGACAATCTGTTCTTAGTCGATATTTAATTAAGTCGGCAATTGTTACAATCTTCATATCATGCTGCTTTGAAAATTTTTCAAAATCCGGCATTCTTGACATTGTTCCGTCCTCGTTCATCACCTCACATATTACACCTGCAGGTTTAAGGCCGGCAAGCCGGGCTAAATCAACGGAACCCTCAGTTTGTCCTGCCCTTTTCAAAACCCCGCCCATTTTTGCCCTTAGAGGGAAAATATGGCCCGGTCTTGCTAAATCTTCAGGTTTGCAGTCATCCGATACTGTTTTTGATATGGTTATCGCCCGATCATAAGCAGATATGCCGGTTGAAACCCCTTCCTTAGCATCAATAGAAATAGTGAAGGCAGTCTCAAATGTGGAGGTATTATCCTGTACCATAAGGGGCAACTGGAGTTGGTTAAGTTTTTCCTCAGTTAAAGAAAGACATATTAAGCCCCGGCCGTATTTTGCCATAAAATTGATATGTTCCGGGGTTACCAGTTCTGCGGCCATTGTGAGATCTCCTTCATTTTCACGATCCTCATCATCACATAAAATAACCATTTTACCTGCCCTAATATCTTCCAGTGCATCTTCTATTGTATTGATTGACATTTCCTACACACCTCCTTTATTTATGATTTAAAGAAATCCATATCTTTCAAGAAAATCCTTATCAATTGCTTTATCTTCAAGATTTCTCTTATAGAAAGAAGAATCCGTTAAAAATTTTTCTACATATTTTCCCAGATAATCGGTCTCAATATTTACATAATCTCCACTTTCCTTATAACCTAATGTTGTAACTTTTCTGGTATGGGAAATAATATTTACCGAGAATTCATCCCTTGTACAACTATTAACCGTTAGACTTATTCCGTCAACAGCTATAGAACCTTTTTTAACTATATATTTTGTTATCTTTTCACTTACCTTTACCTTAATCAGAAGGTTATCATCCTCCTTCCTTTTATCTCTAATTATACCAATATCATCAACATGTCCCAGAACTAAATGACCGTCAAGCCTGCCGGAGAGAGAAAGAGCCCTTTCTAAATTTACCCTGTTGTCATTTTTCAATCTGCTAAAATATGTACGATTTAATGTTTCTCCAGATACTTCAACTAAAAAATTCTGTCCTTCCAGCCATACAATTGTAAGACATGCACCACTGATACATATACTGTCACCAATTTTTGAACTGGTTAAATCAAGATTAGTATGAATATAAAACTCCGCCTGCTTTCCTTTTCGTACTATCCTATAAATTGTGCCGACATCTTCAATAATTCCGGTAAACATAAATTTTATTCATTCCATAGAGTTAATTGTTTCAGTTCTTTATTCTTTTTTAAAATTGACTTCTTTGTCTCAAGATATCCAATAACTTCATGCATAAACTCATTGACATCTTTAAAATGACGGT
>JAXHUS010000493.1:0-3157 GCA_034189305.1 Thermodesulfobacteriota bacterium
CGGGGGGGCGGTTCATACTGAAGAACTTACCCTGCCGGGATTCAAGCATAATATACATTCCAATTTCCACGGCTTTATACAGTTAGGGCCGGTGCTTAAAGATCTTGATGTGGGTAAGTATCATAAATATATATACCCCGACCCCTGCTGGGGCATAATATTCCCTGATAAAAGCGGCATATTTCAGTATGTCGGGCAGGGAATTGAACCAATTGAAAGAACCTGCAAATCTATTGCCAGTATTTCCCCAAAGGATGCAAAGGCATATATGGATTTTTACAAAAGTCATATTGAACTGAAGCCTTTAATGATTGGATGGATGTTTTCGCCTCCCGTCACTCCTTCACAACAGTTTGCTCCCTTAGAAGGAACCGAGATGGGACGGGAAATAGTAAGAATGCAATTCACCCACTTCAAACGCCTTACAGATGAACTTTTTGAAAGTGATCAATTCAGGGCATTTATATTGATGGCTGCGGTTCAGATGGGACTTTATGTTGAAGAGTTTGGAACCGGCTATTTTTTTCCTGCTATGGTTACTCTGGAACATGATCCGGGATGGGGTCTTTCCGTCGGTGGATCAATTACCCTTGCCCTTGCTCTGGAGAAGATTTTAAATGATTTTGGAGGTAGGGTTGTATTAAATAGCCATGTAGATAAGATTCTTGTTAAAAATGGCGTTGCAACGGGTGTTGAAATTGCTGGAGGGGAAAAAATTATGGCAAAAAAGGCAGTGGTATCAAATATTGATCCTGTCGGGACTTTTATAAAACTGGTGGACAAAGAATATCTTGAAGAAGAATTTATAAAGAAAGTTGAAAGATGGCATCCAGGAATGAGTATATTTGCGCCACATTATGCCATATCCGAACCCCCCCGATGGAAGGCGGCGGAGAAAAATCCCGATGCAGATAAAGCATGGGGGATATTGATTGGTGAAAGTGAGCAACTTGTCCTGGATTATTACAGGGATATTTATGCTGAAAAGGTTCCTGAAGATCCTGTATTCCTTCATTGTACACCGACAATCTGGGATCCGACCCAGGCCCCGCCTGGCAAACATACTTGTTTTCAATGGGTTCATGCAAGTTATCACCTTCGTGACGGCGGGAAAGAAAAATGGGAGGAGATAAAAGAAGAGGAGGCAGAGAAAGTCTGGACTAAGTTAAACAAATATGCTCCTAATTTGACAAGGGATAAAATCCTTGCCGCTCACATTGAAACTCCGCTGGACGTGGAAAGGAGGCTTCCTGAATTGATTGAAGGCTGCTGGCTTATGGGCGCCATGACTCAGGACCAGACCGGAATATTTCGTCCGTTTCATGGGTACCCTCCATATAGAAGCGCTATTGAGAATCTTTTTATGTGCGGTGCCTGCACTCACCCGGGTGGGGGATGCTGTGGTGCACCCGGTTATAATGCCGCAGGGGTAATCTGTGATGATTTGAAAATAAAAAGATGGTGGGAACCCATGAAATACGAGATGAAGTGATAACCTTTAACGGGGATCGGTCAGACAGTGTTAGGGAAAAGATTTTAATTTTAAACTTTTTTAGGAAAAAGTGTATAAGACATCTGAGATAGACCCGTATAAAGTTGTATAAAAAGATAATGAAAGGAGTTAAAAGTGAAAGTGTTAGAATTATTTAACCTGGAAGGCAAGGTATCAGTAGTTACCGGTGCGGGAAGCGGTCTTGGAACAGCCTTTGCGCAGGCCATGGCCGAGGCAGGGGCAAAAGTTGTATGTGCCGATATAAATGGGGATACGGCAGGAAAGGTGGCAGAGGATCTTAATGATAAGGGGTATGATGCCATATCCTTAAAAGCAGATGTAAGTAAAGAAGAAGAAGTAAAAGAAATGATAAACAAAACTGTTAAAGAATGGAATACCCTGGATATTATTTTTAATAATGCAGGCGTTGCAGGTGAAGTAAAACCTATTCATGAACTTTCACTGGCCGAATGGGAAAAACTTATGGCTATAAATATGACGGGAGTCTTTTTATGTACTAAGGAAGCCATCAAAGTGATGCTGGAACATAAAAAAGGCAAGATTGTAAATATTGCTTCGGTATGGGGACTGGTAGGAGGGAATATTATTCCTGTTCCGGCTTATACGGCAGCAAAGGGAGGGGTGGTCAATTTTACCAGGGAAGCGGCAGTTGAGTATGGACCCTTTGGCATTAACGTTAACGCCATTGCACCGGGTTTCTTCAAAAGTAATTTGAGCGGCGGCATGGTGGAGGATCCCCGTTTTGTTGATACAATAAGGGAGAATACCTTATTACATGGTTTGGGACAACCTGACGACCTGAAAGGAGCGGCTCTATTTCTGGCATCATCCGCCTCCGATTTTGTTACAGGACAGATTTTGGTTGTGGATGATGGGTATCTTGCAAAGTAAAAAAGTCAAAATATACATTAGGGAAAAGTAAAAAAGATACGAAGAAGTTAAGGTTAAATGAAATTTAAAGAGGAAAAGAGATGAATCTACCTTTGCATAATATAGTCATAATTGATCTGACCAGAGCTCTGGCAGGTCCATATTGCACCATGATGTTAGGCGATATGGGGGCGGAGGTTATAAAAGTTGAGCAGTCCGGTTCCGGTGATGAGTCCAGAAGCTGGGGCCCCCCTTTTCATGAAGGAGAAAGCGCTTATTTTCTTTCTATTAATCGAAATAAAAAGAGTGTCACTCTAAATTTAAAAAGTCAGGAAGGCAAGGATATTATAAAAAGGCTTGTAGAAAAAGCGGATGTCCTGATCGAAAATTTTCGTCCCGGCACTATGGAAAAATTAGGACTGGATTATGATACTTTATCCGGGGTGAATCCAGGGTTGATATTCTGTTCCATTACGGGGTTCGGCTCAACGGGTCCTTATGCACAAAAGCCGGGTTATGATTTGATTGCCCAGGGACTTGGCGGAATTATGAGCTTTACCGGAGAACCCGAAAGAATGCCTGTTAAAGTGGGGGTGGCCCTTTCGGATATTAGCGCCGGGATGTTTGCAGCATGGGCTATTGCAGTAGCCCTTTTCCACAGAGAACGGACAGGCGAAGGACAGAAGGTGGAGACATCCCTTCTTGAGGGTCAGGTGGCTCAACTAACTTTCCAGGCTGGCCGGTATTTTGCCACCGGAATTTCTCCAAAACCCG
>JAXHUS010000494.1:0-3021 GCA_034189305.1 Thermodesulfobacteriota bacterium
CCTGTTAATGGCTATTTGTTAAAAAATACCGATTTTATGAATAGCTTAATAACCTACATTACCTGAGGTTACAACCAGGCATGAAAAAAGAAGACAAAATAAAGAAGACAGAATTTAGGAACTTGAGAGTCCATAGTTCTTCCTAACCCTATGAATTTTAAAGAAATATCATAGCAACCAAACCGTCATTCCCGCGTAGGCGGTAAGCCAGGAAAATCAAGGGGTTATGGATTCCTGCTTCCGCAGGAATGACAGAACTTTGGACTGTCGAGTTAGGGAGTGGGAATAATTTATTTAACTTCGGTCGCTTTTTGCACTCTCTTTTTTATTCGTCCTGTTATATAGCATCTACAAAATTGTTGCGTTTATCCCCCACCTCTTTAATTGCTCTTTTCAGATAGCCTTGAGATATCTCTGTAAGACTTTTTAAATTAACAAAAATTTCTTTAAATTTTAATATTCCAGCTAAATAAATTTCCTTCTGATTGTCAAAATGGCTGGATAAGGCATTATATTCAATCTGATTCTTTATTATAAAAGACTGCACTATATGCATTAAAAAAAGATAAAACATTTTATCATCAGTCATGATTTTAGTCAGAAGGTTCTCCAATTCTTTAAGGGTAGCCTTTAGATAGTCTTCTTTAAGCTCATCAATAATAATATTTCCATCCTCCCTGCCTACACCTTTCCCAAAATCTTCAAGCGTCCTTATTCCTTCCTCACATCTTTCAATAACAGAAAATAAAAATTTATCAGTAGTTTTTAGCAAATCATAATTTTTATTCAGATCCTCAGCCAGCTCTTTTTCATCAGGATATATTAGATTTTCCGCAATTATTTTCATAGGATCAAATTCTTCCAAAAGATATTTATCAATAACTTCTCTTAAAGTTAAAACCACAGCGCCATTAATCTTTGCGCCTCCCTCAGTGGCATTTATGCATAAACCGTTAAAACCATTAATATCGTATTCGAACCTTTTTAACATTCCATACCATGTGGCCAATGTTCTTATCATTTTACCATTATTTCCCATAACCTCCATAATTTCTCTTCTTAAAGCTGATTTAGCCATTCCCTCCCTTGCATGATCAGCATTTTCAGCATGGGTTGAACCATCCTCCGCAAAAGCAAGGTCCTGTCCCACTAAAATAATAGGATTGCATCCAAGTGCCTCAGCAATCTTAAAGGCCATATTTGTCACTGATTTTCCCGTATCTAAAATCCCTTTATTTAAAGGAAGCCATTTAAAATGAGCAAAGTTGCGATAAACTATAATATTTGGCCCGGAGTAAGCGGCATATACTTCAGGCCTTACCACCGGGCATGCTGTAAGATAAATATCTTTTAAATGATGTTTCAGGTGACCTGGAATTTGCTCAAAATGATTTTTTGTTGTTAAATTTCTTTCTAATGAGCTTACCATGTCCGGTACAATGCCTCTCAAAAGAAGAGTTTTTAGAGAGGCGTCGGCACTGAAAAAAAGTGCCCTACCTTTTATTTCCGGTAAAAGGTGAATGTTTTTATTCAAGGATGGACCAGTTGCAACTATTACTGCCGGCTTATTCTTAAATTTTCCAAATAACTGGTTAATTCCTGGACTTTTTGCAATTGTGATAATATTTAAGAGAATATTTTCAATCCCTATCAAGGAATCATCGGGAGCATTGCCATAAAGGTTAAGTGTGTCCCTTACCGCATCTTTTATAGAGCCAAGGGCACTAATATAATAATCTTTATGCAGGCTAACAAGGGAGGGTAGTTCAAAAAATTCCATTGCCTTGACTAAAATCTTCTGGTTCTGAGGTCCGTTAAAATAGTCTAATAAAATGGAATAAAGCCTCTCATTTTCTATTCCAACTAAGAATCTAATCCAGCCTTGAGACAAAATTGAAGTTAAATTAAAGCTTTCCAAAAATTTGCGAAATATTTGCAGTTCTTTTTCAATGATTAATATAAATTTATTACCAGAGGGCCGCTTTGCTAAAAAAGAGTTAAAATGATAGCCTAAGCCCAGACCCAAAAATATGACAATCTTTGGATTTTTAAACTTATTCCTATTAATTAAAGATTCCCCTTCCTTTAAAGGATTATATTTGGAATGAACAAAAATATCTTTTCCATTGTTACGATACAGTAATGTGGGTAATCCGCAGTTTGTTTTAACTGTTCTAAATGTTTTGCTGTCATTAATTTTTGAAACCTTTTTTGCTAATAATGGGTCGCTTTTTTCCAGCAATCTTAAATTATTTTTAAAAAAATTCATAAAAATCTCTCCATTTAGACCCTTTAAAATAGAAAATTTATTCGTTATTAGTTCACTTTATTCACTTTTTTTTAATTATTCTATTTTATAAAAATCCATAATTTTCTGATATTCTCTGGTTTTCTCAGTCTGTCCGAATATAGATGATAGTTCTTTTCCCAGTTTATACAGGGCAAAAGAAGAATGTCCTTCTTGTGCCAATCTTCTTTTGATTCTATCTATATCAATCTGTTCAGGAAGATTATTTATCTCATGGATTCTGGATAAAAGACTCACACCCTTCATAAAAAAATCATAAGCGCTATGGTATTCCTTCTGGTTAAATTTTTGTATTGCTAAAAGGGTATATATATTACCCTCACTTATATCCTCATCTTCATTGGAAAAATAATGCCAGCCTTTCTGAATCATCCTGAATGCATCTTCCATAGAGAATCTAAT
This sequence comes from Thermodesulfobacteriota bacterium, assembly GCA_034189305.1. Taxonomy (GTDB): domain Bacteria; phylum Desulfobacterota; class WTBG01; order JAXHUS01; family JAXHUS01; genus JAXHUS01. The sequence goes on from JAXHUS010000494.1 coordinate 2,711, forward strand.
AATGATTGCCGCTGCGAATCGGTAAATAAATCCCCTGAAATAATTATATTTTTCCGCTGTTTCTTCTACTAAATCCATAACTTCTTCTTTCCTGTTTGCCTTTATGATTTTTGGGAAGATTTGAAATTTTATAGTTTCAAACATTTTCCATATTGCGGTAATTGTGTTGAAGCTGTCTTTTTTATAGAACTCAGTTCTGTTTGTATTTATATTATGATCAATTTCTTCATCATTTTCCAGGCACTCTTCAATTTGTTCAGTTCCAAAGCTAACGCCATCATCACCTACTAATTCGACAAGTCCATCGGTAT
>JAXHUS010000495.1:0-5932 GCA_034189305.1 Thermodesulfobacteriota bacterium
TTTTAAGTTTTTTATATGCATTTGCTGCAAAACTATCAGGAACTAAATTACATGGATAGGCTCCAACTCGCATAGTACCGCCAAGATCAGAATTTTCATCCCTTAAATGAACTTTATTATTTTTAAAATCCTTCCATTCTTTTAAAAGAAAGATTACTGGATGAGGTGTATCATCATTAAACTCCGAACTGTTAGCATCTTTAAGATTACAAATATTTCTGGCAAACTCTACAACTGCCATCTGCATTCCCAGGCATATCCCAAAGAAAGGTATCCTTCTTTTTCTGGCATGTTCAACAGCTGAAATTTTACCTTCAATTCCTCTGAAACCAAAGCCTCCGGGAACCAAAATTCCTCCTACATCATCGAATTTATCTCCAATTCCATTTTTTTCAATCTCCTCAGAATCTATATATATGAGTCTTACTATACAATCATTTGCAATGCCTCCATGAAAGAGGGCCTCATTCAAACTCTTATATGAATCTTTCAGGTCAACATACTTCCCCACAACACCAATTCGCACCTCTTTTTTTAGACACTGGACTTTTTTTACCAGTTCTTTCCATTCTTCCAGAACAGGGGCCCTCGTCCAGATATTTAAAAGATTTACGATTTTTTCATCCAGACCTTCTTTACAAAAAATCAAAGGAACTTCATAAATACATTCTACATCCTTTGCCGTAATAACGGCATCTTTACTCAAATTGCAAAATAGTGCGATCTTTTCTTTTATATCTTCGTGAAGAAAATGTTTTGTACGACACAAAAGGATATCAGGTTGAATACCAACCTGCATGAGTTCCTTCACACTATGCTGGGTGGGTTTGGTTTTCAACTGCTCCGCAGTTTCTATATACGGAACCAGTGTAAGGTGAATATACAGAACATTTTCGCGATTAAGATCTCCCTTCATCTGCCTTATTGCTTCAAGAAAGGGCAATGACTCGATGTCTCCGACAGTTCCGCCAATTTCTACAATTACCACATCCACATCATCAGCCAAAGACAGAATACTTCTTTTGATCTCTTCTGTTACATGGGGGATTACCTGAACTGTCCCCCCCAGATAGTCTCCTCTTCGTTCCTTGGTTATTACCGCATAATAGATTTTTCCCGCTGTATAATTATTCTTCCGGGACATGCATGCAGAAGTAAATCTTTCATAGTGCCCCAGGTCTAAATCGGTTTCAGCTCCGTCATCAGTAACAAAAACCTCTCCATGCTGAAAGGGATTCATGGTTCCGGGATCTACATTTATATACGGATCAAGTTTCTGAATTGTAATCTTAAGCCCTCTGCATTCAAGTAGTGTTCCTATGGCAGCAGCGCTCAACCCTTTCCCAAGGGAGGAAAGAACCCCTCCAGTTATAAAAATGAATTTGGTACTCTTCATTTTAATTTTTTCCTTACTATTGACAGGTCTTCCGGGGTATCAACACCAATTGAGTCGTAAGTTGTGGTCGGAACCTTAATTCTTAATCCATTTTCTAATGCCCTTAGTTGCTCCAATCCTTCAAACTCTTCCAGGGGTGTGGACGAAAGACTTGAAAATTTAAGCAATGCATCTCTTTTATATACATATAACCCTATATGTTTGAAATGCAGTCCCGGAATGAAGACTTTTTTATTATTCGGGGTATCTTCCCACATTCTTTTATCAAAAGGGATGGGTGCACGGCTAAAATAGATGGCAAAATCATTTCTATCCGTTACTACCTTTACAACATTAGGGTCAAAAACCTCCCTTTTTTCCTTAATTTTTGATTTTAAGGTAGATATATGGATATTATCTTTTCCTTCTAAAAATGGATAAACAGCCTGATCTATCATCTCCGGCTCCAACAAAGGTTCATCACCCTGAACATTTACAATCAGTTCCCAATCCTTTTCTTTTATCACTTCTGCTATACGTTCGGTTCCGCAGTTGTGATCAGGGGATGTCATTACTACATCACCAAAAAATTCTTTTACTTTTTCATAGATTCTGTTATCATCAGTTGCTACAATAACTTTTGTTATACTCTTTGCTTGTGATGCCTTTTCATAGACCCATTGTATCATAGGTTTTCCATTAATATCTGCGAGCACCTTTCCATAAAAACGAGATGATGCATACCTGGCAGGAATGACAGCAATAATTTTCATCAAAACATTTATATAAAAGCCAACAAGTTTATAATAAACCGGTTAGTGAGAGCATAACATAAAAAAAAAAGCTAAGTCAAGGAGTGAAAATTTGGGATTATTTTGTTACCGTATCAGGTTAAAAAGGGTTTTTATCCGGATAAAGAATTCTTATGAGTTGCTGTCCAGTACCTGTCTTATCTTCTGCAAAAGTATTTCCGATGAGAATGGTTTATAGAGAAAGCCTCCCCCCTCTTCAATGATCCCCCTCTTATCTATAAGGTCAGATGTATAACCACTTATAAAAAGTACTTTAATATCGACTCTCATCTTTCTTATTTCTTCATACGCCTCTTTTCCGTCCTTTTTCGGCATGATTACATCAAGGATAAGAAGCTGAATTTTTTCCTTATTTTTAATAAATTTACTGACTGCATCTTCTCCGTCTATTGCTTCTATGACATTGTACCCATTTTGCTCAAGAATTATTTTTGAAAGCGTTCTAATATCCTCATCATCTTCCGCTACAAGTACTGTCTCTGTTCCACCCTCTGGAAAAGGCAGGCTTTTTGATTTCTTGTTTTCAATCTTCGACTCAATCAATGGAAGATATATTTTGAATGTTGTCCCTTTATCAGGTTTGCTTAAGACATCGATGTATCCTTTATGCTGTTTGACAATTCCATATATCATAGAAAGGCCAAGACCTGTTCCCTTTCCAACTTCTTTAGTTGTAAAAAAGGGATTGAATATTCTCTCCATGGTATTTTCATTCATCCCCTCACCTGTATCTATAACGGACAGAAGGGCATAACGTCCCCAAGTTCTATTATCGGCCATGAAGGCTTCTTTGTTCATCTCTACAGATTCCGTTGCAATTGTCAGAATCCCTCCGGCAGGCATTGCATCCCTTGCATTTGCCACAAGATTCATAAGTGTCTGATCTATCTGCCCTGAATCGGCCATTATGATTAAATCATCTCCGGTAAGTTCAAGTCTAAACTCTATATCTTCTCTGATAAGTTTTGCCAGCAATTTTTTAATATTCTTAATATTCTCATTAAGATTTATTGGGCCGGGTTTACTTATCTGTTTTCTGCTGAATAATAGAAGATTCTGAATAAGAGTCACCGCCCTTTCTGCGGAGGCAAGTATTTGTTCCACATGATCCGTTAACGGACTATCTTCGCCCATCTTTGCCTGCAGAATATCTACATAACCTATTATAGTTGTAAGGATATTATTAAAGTCATGAGCTATCCCGCCTGCAAGGGTCCCAATAGCCTCCATTTTTTGTGACTGCCTGAGCTGTTCTTCAAGATGTCCTTTTTCCAGTTCCCTTCTTTTTAAGGATTCGGACATATCATTGAATGCCTTTGCAAGCTTCCCTATCTCATCCTCTGTTTCAGCTTCCACATTTTTGATAATTCCTTCTATTCCAAAGGTTTTAATATCTTCAGTCAATTTATTAAGGGGCATTGTTACACCCTTAGCTATAATATATACAATTCCGGAGCCCATCATCAAAAAGGCGATTCCCATCAGAATACTTTTAAACAAGAGGTCATTAATCTGTTTTTTCATCGCCTCTTTCGCAATGGTTACATTTACGAATCCGATTATACCGTCACCGCCCTTATGTGTATCCGCATCAAAAAACAGGGCCTCTTCACTTAAATAATGTGAACCGGATATTACAGGGGACCAGAATTCTAATTTGTTATCATCCTCAAGACAAAAAGAAGTTTTAGAATTCTTTAGTTTTTCAAATATCTTATTCCTGCCCCCCTCAGGTCCTTCAACGGATTTCCCCGGGAATACGCCATCCCGTCTTTTCTTCCCCAAAAGTTGCCCTTCCAGATTAAATACCATAACTTCCAGAACTCCCTTTTGCACCAAAACTCCATCAATAGCGTCTTTGATGAGTTCTCCACTTTCTGAAAACACGCCAATTCTTGAGTTATAAGCAAGGATCTTTGAAAGTAACGTTCCGTCCTTTATCAAATTAGCACTAATGGATTTAGTCTGATGATGAATAAAAAAGGCGGTTAAGAAAAAGGAAATGACAGATATAAAAACGGTAAATGTAACAAATACCTTTAAAGCAAAACTTTCTTTAATTAATTTTTGGAGATTTAAATTCATTTATTTTCTTTCTGTTAACTATTATGGCGTTTTTAATAGTCTCTTTATCGATATTAATTCCCAAATTTTTCGCTGTCTTCAGATTAACTGATATAACCGCGTTCCTTGGATCAACCATATGAACATTCATTACATCCCCTCCTGAGAGTATATTTTTACACATCTCCCCTGCCTGCATTCCAATATCAAAGGCATCAATACCTATAGACATCAATGCCCCCATCTCCACATACTTCTTTGAAAACGATAGGATAGGTATTCCGTTGTTGAGGGAGAATAAAAGCAAGAACTCAACTGTTTCAGGGGTAATCACAGTTATATCAGGAACCATCCAGAAGGCATCTATCTTCCCTTTCATATTCATTATTAATGAAGTAACTTCCTTAGAGTTATGAACCTCCTGTGTAATCAGTTTAATGCCGATTTCCCCGGCGGCATCTTTTGCTTCATCCACTATATGGCCTGTCCTTTCCGGGTCATATAAAAGGCCGATATTTTTTATAAAAGGCCGGGTATTAAAGAGTGCAACTAATTGTGTTTTTTGGGGAATATTCATACTGACACCAGTGATATTCTTTTCTCCAGAGAGTATGGATTGAGGATTTAATACCATGAGATAAACAACAGGTATGTTTTTAATCCTTTTTACCTGCTGAAGGGCGTCCGATCCCACTGCAAGAACTATTTCAGGTTTAATTCTGTTGATTTTTCTTGCAACATCCGCCCCCTCCAACCCTTTAGTAAACAGCCTGTTAATCTTAACATCACAGGCACTCTTAAAACCCTCAATTGCTTCATCATACGGTTTAACACTGATGCTCTGGACGGCCAGGACCTCATGGCAGGCCCCGGCTGAACAATAGCACAGCATTAAAAATATTATTATTATAAAAAGATTTTTAATCACGGCACTTTTATTTGAAGAAAATACATACAATTGTTACATTGTATCATGAATTTTTATCCGATAGGAATAGAAATTTCTGAAAAAATGACATGTATCATTATCCTTTAAGGATTGTTACCATATTACTTTATCTTATTCTGACTACGGTCTTTTTATGCAGGGACTGCCCCGCCCAGTCTGAAGAAGAGATGAAGACCCTTAGGATGTTTTATAAGGAAGAGGACCTTGTGGTATCGCCCACAAGGCATCCAAAACCCCTCTCTTATGCAGCGGAGAACATCTCAGTTATAACGGCAAAAGAGATAGAGGAGATGAACGCCCATACAGTCGCGGAGGTCTTAAACAGGATACCCGGCCTCTTTATAAATTTTAACAGGGATTTCGGATCAGGTTCCCTTCTTTATATCCAGGGTTCCGAGGAGAGGCATGTTCTTGTCCTGTTGGATGGAATTTCCTGGAATTTCATGGCAAGCGGAGGCGCTGAGACCAATTCGATCCCCGTGGGTATAATAAAGCGCATAGAGGTTATAAAGGGCCCCGGTTCATCCGCATGGGGATCGTCCCTGGGTGGGGTGGTAAATATCATAACAAAGGGGGTAGGGGATACAAAAAGACCTGCCGGTTCAATAAGACCCTCTTATGGTGAGGGGAACACTCAGGATTACAGGGGCGAGATCTCGGGCAAGGCCGGGTCAGTGGGTTATTATCTGTTTACCGGGCGTCAGGATTCCGAAGGCTTAAGGTCATCAAGAC
>JAXHUS010000496.1:0-20796 GCA_034189305.1 Thermodesulfobacteriota bacterium
ATATTCAGGATTTCGAGCGAAGATGACAATATTAGTAACTTATGTATTGAAGGCATCAAAGAGGATATTTGGTATACCTGACTTCAGATATTATGCCATAGCTGATGGTATTCGGGAATTATTAAATAGGTAAAATAGGGGAATTGTGAAATCTGTAAAAGTCAGTACTTAACAAAATCAGTTGACTCTTTTTGACCCCTAGAATTTTTTGGGGAAAGTCCTGCAAGGTTTAAAACTTGAATATTGAGTGGTTATATGTTAAATATGTAATATTTTATCTGATAAAGAAAGGAAAAAATTTTTGGCAAGAATTAGACCTTTTCGCGGATTGTTCTATAATCAACAAAAAATTAATAATATAAATAATGTTATAACCCCCCCTTATGATGTCATTTCTCCAGAAGAGCAGGAGAAATTTTACAATAAAAGCCCTTATAACAGCATAAGGCTTTCCTTGGGCAAAAGATTTCCTTCGGATACGCAAGATTATAATTGTTATACCAGGGCTAAAGATTTTTTTGAGAAATGGCGAGAAGAAGATATCCTGCTTCAGGATAAAGAGCCTTCTATATATTTTTCAAAGCAAATTTTTTCTCTGCCTGGGGGTAAAAAAAAGGTGCGTACAGGTTTTATTTCCCTTGTATGTCTGGAAGAGTTTGAAAAGAGAGTAATCATACCCCATGAAAGAACCTTGCATCATCCTAAAATCGACAGGTTCAATTTAATAAGAGCCTGTAAAGCCAATTTCTGTCCGATTATCGGCATCTATTCCGATCCCCGTTATCATATTGATCATATTGTCGGAGAGGTTTTTAAAAGATCCCCGTTTATTGAGTTTACAGATAACCAGGGGATAACAAATCAGGTGTGGAAAGTTATAGATGAACCCTTGATTAAAGAAATAATCAGGGAAATGGAAGATAAGGTATTATACATTGCAGATGGTCATCATCGTTATGAAACTGCGATTATGTTTAGAAATTCTGTTCTTAAAAACAATGCCGGAATAAAGGGTTTGCACGATAAATATTCCTTTGATAAGGTTATGTTTTATCTTACCAATTTAGATGATCCCGGACTTATTATACTTCCTGTGCCAAGGATAGTTTATAACCTTCCCGATTTTGATTCTACAGTATTTTTCAAAGAACTTAAAAAATATTTTTATATAGAAAGTATTTCTTTTAATGGAGAAAATGAGCCGGAGGCCAGGAAGCTGTTTTTTAGAAAATTAAAGGATTATGAAGCAAAAAATCATGTTTTTGGTATTTATGTAAAGGGGATTCAAAATTACTTTTTACTTATCCTTAAGGATGAAGACTTTCTAAATACTGTATGTGGGAACATCCCCGCCCGGCTTCGTAAATTGAATGTTAATATCCTTGAGCAAATAGTATTTTTACAAATTTTAGGCATAAGTAAGGAAGATCTTAAAGCCCAAAGTAAAGTAGTTTATTTTCATGATAATCAGGTGGCTATAGAAAAGACCAATAAAGACAATTACAATATTGCATTTCTCCTGAATCCAGTTAAAATAGATGACCTTAGAGAAATTTGTAGCGCTGGAGAACGAATGCCCCAGAAGTCCACCTATTTTTCCCCAAAATTTTTAAGCGGTCTGGTTATAAACAAGATTGACTTGCCTGATTAAAACATTATGGTCCACATTTCAGATAGTGAAAAAATAGATCCGTTTCTTAAGAGAAGGCTTCTTGTAATTCAAAAGAAAGATGGGTACCGGTTTTCTGTAGAAGCGGTTATTCTTGCAAATTATATCGACCCATCAAAAGATGATAAACTGATTGATCTTGGCACCGGATGTGGAATTATACCTCTTATTCTGGCTCAAAAAAAGGAAATTGGAGGGATAGTGGGAATAGAAATTCAGAAGGACCTTGCAGATCTTGCAAGAAGAAATATCAAATTAAATAATTTTGGTCACTGTGTAAGGATTCTGGAAGAAGATTTTCGGAATGTGAAAAGTATTTTTAAAAGGGCTGAATTCGATCTTGTAGTTAGTAATCCTCCATTTTTTAGAGCAGATTCCGGCAGGATCAATCCGCAGGAAGAAAAGGCAATGGCCCGCCATGAAATCAAAGGCTCCCTTTATGACCTTATTGAAATTTCCGCCTATTTAGTAAAGCCAGGGGGGAAGGTTATAATTGTATATCCTGCCGCAAGACTTATTGATGTAATTTCCTGTTTGGAGAAAAATAAACTCAAACCGAAGATTTTACAATTAATTTATTCGGATCCAAAAAGTTCAGGAAAACTTGTAATTATAGAGAGCAAAAGGGGAAATTCTTCAGAAATAAAGATTAAGCCGGCCTTTTTTATAAGAGATAATGCAGGTATATATACCAGCGTAATGGAAGAATATTTTTCATAAACAAGACAGAGGACAGAAGCTATGAGAGATAAAGTATATATGACAGAAAAGGGGTATGGTTTATTAAAGGAGGAGTTAAAGAGACTTAAGGCCCATGAAAGGCCAAAGGTAATAAAAGATTTAGCAGAAGCAAGGGCACATGGAGATTTATCGGAAAATGCTGAATATGACGCTGCAAAGGAAAGGCAGGCTTTTGTAGAGGGCAAGATAAAAGATATTGAAGGCAAATTAGCTTATGCTGAAGTGATTAAAGGAAAACAGGGGGAACTGGAGAAAGTAGTTTTCGGATCAAATGTGAGATTATTTGACCTGAAATCCGAGGAGGAAGTTACTTATCAAATTGTGGGGGAGGATGAAGCGGATATAAAGGATGGGATGATTTCTATCCATTCGCCGGTAGCAAGGGCAGTAATTGGAAAGACAGTAGGTGAAGAGGTTGTTGTTAACGTACCAAAGGGAATAAGGGAATTTGAGATTCTTAAAATTTTCTACGAGGAATAAGTAATCCGGCTTATAACTTTCAACTCAAGACCCAATTTTATCCCAAAAAATGGGTTTGAATTTTTTAGGCAGTACAAAACATAAAAGAAAAGAGGAAAATGGGGAGATTTAATTTCATTTTTTTATTCTTTGCTATTTTAAAATTTTACATTTTGAATTTTACATTTTGCAATTTACCAAAAATTGCAGTAGCAATTTTTGGGATTATGGAAGCTCACCCAGCACAAAATATATTTCTTTAATTTTTTTTTCCTGCAGCTTTATCTGAATCTGTTTTACTATTTCCTTTTTAAGAAATGTGAGTTCCTGCAGCCATACTGAGTTTGATACGACTACCCAGAGGGTGTTTCCTTTTATCCGGTAAGGCTTTGCGTGTGCTGCAATTTTGTCGCCTACAATATCATCCCATCTTAAAAAAACTTCATAACTATCTAATTTTTTTAGTAAATCCGAACGATTGAAATATCTTTTAAGGATTTTTCCTATAGGCTCTATACCGGAACTTTTTCTTCCTTTACAGTCCATTTTTAAATATAGCTCCGGTGCTTGCCGATGTGACCATTTTTGAATACCGATAAAGATATCCCCGGGTAATTTCAGAGGGTTTTGGCTTCCAGCTTTTTTTTCTGTTCTCTATTTCTTTTTCATCTACCCTTAAATTAAGAATTCTTCCGGGGATATCTATCTCTATTATATCACCTTCTTCTACCAGGGCAATTAATCCACCATCTGCCGCCTCCGGGGAGATATGCCCAATAGCGGCGCCCCTTGTGCCTCCGCTGAATCTACCGTCTGTAAGTAGCGCCACATCCTTATCCAATCCCCTTCCGGCGATAGCGGACGTGGGGGTAAGCATCTCCCTCATTCCAGGCCCACCCCTGGGCCCTTCATAGCGGATTACCACAATATCTCCCGGTTTTATATCCCCGCCAAGAATTGCTTCTACCGCTTCCTCTTCCGAATCAAATACCCTGGCCGGACCCCTGTTCTTGAGCATCTCATGAGCAACTGCCGATTGTTTAACAACTGCCCCTTCAGGCGCAAGATTTCCCCAGAGGACGGTAAGTCCTCCTTCTTTTGAATAGGGATCGTCAATTTTTCTGATTACGTTGTGGTCGGATACACCTATTCCTTTAAGGTTATCAGCTAAAGTATCGCCGGTTACTGTGACTGTCTCTCCCTTAATAAGACCGGCCTTATTGAGTTCTGAAATTACTCCGTAAACTCCCCCGGCTTCATTTAAATCTTGAAGATGATGGTTTCCTGCAGGACTTAAATGACATAAATTTGGAGTATTTTTGCTAATCCTATCAATTATTTCCATATCCAGACTGACTTTTGCCGTATGGGCAATTGCAAGAATATGGAGGATGGTATTTGTAGAACAACCTAATGCCATATCCACGGTAAGCGCATTATGAAAGGCTGATGAGCACGCAATATCCCTGGGTTTAATATTTTTTTCTAAAAGTTCCATTATTTTGATACCTGCATTTTTTGCAAGTCTTATTCTTGCCGCATGTACTGCAGGTATGGTTCCATTTCCCGGAAGTCCCATTCCTAGAGCCTCTGTTAGACAATTCATGGAATTTGCCGTAAACATTCCGGAACATGATCCATAACCTGGACAGGCATAATCCTCAAATTCCTTTAGTTTGCTTTCATTTATAAGACCTTTGCTGAACATTCCGACCCCTTCGAAGGGACCTGAAATAAGATCAATGGTCTCCCCTTTAAGACTTCCGGCAAGCATTGGCCCTCCGCTTATAAAGATTGTAGGAATATTTAAATGCATAGCTGCCATAAGCATTCCGGGGACTATTTTGTCACAGTTAGGTATCATAACAAGGGCATCAAATGGATGAGCCATAACCATTACTTCTACAGAGTCCGCAATTAATTCCCTGCTGCAAAGGGAATATTTCATTCCTATATGATTCATAGCTATACCATCACAGACTCCGATAGTAAAAAATTCAAGGGGGGTCCCGCCGGAAAGTCTGATTCCGGCTTTTACAGCATCTGCTATTAGTTTTAAATGGACATGACCCGGGACAATTTCATTTGCAGAATTTACAACCCCTATTAAAGGACGGTTAATTTCTTCATCCGTGAGACCCGTTGCTTTAAGCAACGAACGGTGAGGTGTCCGTTCGACCCCTTTTTTTATCAAATCACTTCTCATTTTTCTGTTTCTCCATCTTTTTTAATTCACTCTGTATTGCTTTTGTTATCTCTCCGCACGATCCTCTGATAATGATATCTGCTTCTGCATCATGAGGTGTTGGTGTGAGGTTAATAATAATAAGTTTTGCACCCTGTTCCTTTGCATACAAAGGCATCATGGCTGCCGGATAGACAACAAGGGAGGAACCGATTATAATAAATAGATCGCAATTTCGAGATCGGTTTTCCGCCTCTTTTGTTTCATGGACCGGCATTGGTTGTCCAAAGGAGATACTATCCGGTTTTAAAAGACCACCGCAATCATCACATCTTGGTACTTCAACCCCGGATTCCAGTAGTTCCTGAATAGACTTTCTGGAATAGAATTTTTCACAGCTCAAGCATTTTACCCTCAGGGCATTTCCATGAAGTTCAATAATTTTTTCCGGGTTATTCCCTGCTTTTTGATGAAGATTATCAATATTTTGTGTAATAATACAGTCAAGTTTCCCAACTTTTTCAAGCTCAACACAGAAAAGATGAGCCGCATTTGGTAAAGAGCCTGAAAGAACGGGGTACAAATCTTTGTTCATATCCCAGTATTTTTTTCTTACATCTTCCCTTGTCAGGAAGTTTTGAAAAATAAATTCAGAAGGGTCATATTTGTCCCATAGCCCTCCCGGACTCCGAAAATCAGGTATACCTGACTCTGTGCTGATACCTGCACCTGTAAAGATTACAATTCTATTTGCCTTGTTTATCAAATAATAAGCCTTTTCAATTTCAGTATTTATTGCGGACATGATTTTAATTACCTTTTATAAAAATGATTATAAAGCTTTATCTGGGCCACAACTCCTTGATATATTTTGATTTTACAAAATCAAGGAAAAGATATAAAAGCCCTTATCCAAAAATTGTAGAAAATATCCATATATCATTAAATAATATGATTATTAGCTTAACTCTTAAAATAAAAAAAATGTCAAATGTCAAGGCTCAAATGTCAAATGAAATTCAAAATCCAAATGCCAAAAAAATTTTAATAATTCATTATAGATTCCTTGCTTTAAGTCCAAAGACAATAAAAAAAGAAATGTAAAAAATAAATCTATTTTGACATTCAGTCATTTGGATTTGATTTGACATTTGGATTTTGACATTTGAACTTAAAAAAATTCAATAATTTAAATAATAGAGTTATCTTTATAATCATTTTAAATAAAGAATTTTATCTTTCAGAGTTAAGTTTATATTCATTTTGCTTTACAAAATATTTTAGCTATCTTAAAAGATAGCATTAAAAATAATTTTAAGGAATGAATGTATCTAAAGCCAGTTTGATCTTTTCCTTAAGTTCTGCTAAATTTGAAGATTTTACAACATAATTATCTGCTGCCATAGATTTTATATCCCCCTTGTAAGAATCAAATGCAGAACATAGGATTACAGGAAGATTATAATATTTTCTTCTAATTTCCTGAAGCAAATCAAGTCCGTTATAAGCAAAAAGTTTAATATCAAGAATAATAATATCGGGAGATTCAGTTTCAATCCTTTCTAGTAGCTTATAGCCATCAGAAGCAAGGGTTACTTCATATCCTTCATCCCTTAATTCCTCTGCATATAAAAGACGAATATTTTCTTCATCATCGACAAGTAATATCCTGGGCATAATATATCCTTATATCTGACCTTGATTAATTTTTCTTCCACCTTTTAACTAAATAAGGTTTTTGTTCTTCAAAGGTAAAACACAGTTTTTCTATATATTCTTCTGCCTGCTTTGCATCCATTTCCCATGTAGCCCTGGCATAGGATAAAGTCTGACCATGGTAAAGGGGAACTAGAGATGTGAGTATTTCTTTCCTTTTTTCTAAATAAATATGATAGTTTAAAGAAAAATCATAAAGAATTTTTGCCCAGAGTTCCATTGGAATTTCAAAATTTTCGATTTTTCTGCATGCAATATCAATTAGCCGGTTCCTATGTTCCTTTTCTATTATATTTTCCCATAAAGAATAGAATTCTTTTAAACCTGTATTAAAATTATTATAGAGTTTTTCTAAACTTACGCTTATCTTTGGAGGTAAAACCCTTTCACCCAGTCCAAATCCAAAAATGGCGGTAGGTTTACTCCCTTTTACCTTTAGCCAGAAATGATCATATTTTTCCATTAAGTTAAAAATAGTTCCTATTACGTGAATGAACATAGTTCCAAGTTGTGAACCAGGATCTTTAGGCTCATGAACTTTGGGTGCATCCAAAAAAGCCTGACAGACTAATGAACCATTAGTAATTGCATTATTTGTCATCCAGATATCAATGCCGAAATTGGAAATATTATAATCCCATGAGTTATTATTGAGATACTTGCTGCATAATTTATTTGAAAAGCCAAAGTCACCCCCGATAGGTTGCCTTATTCTTCGGCCGTATAAACTTCTTAAAAGGGGATATGCAATATTATTTGTTATTGTACCGTCATACTTATGTCTCAGGTAAATCGGCGCAACATAATCATAATCCAGGAAAAGAGGTTCTCCAAGTTTGTTTATCCATTCAGGTGTAATACTTTTAAGATCTGCATCAATGACAATTATAGCTTTTGCCTTCAGTTGTGTTGCTTTGTTAAAAAGATTGCGAAAGTTATTTCCTTTTCCTTTAATCCCCCGGGGGGTGGAAAGATAAATTTTTGGCGATTCAGTTGGAGTCTCTAAAAAAACGTCTCTTGTATTATCAGGTGAATTATTATCACAATTAATAATTACTGAAGAAAATTTATTAAAATATTTTAAAAGTCCTAAGTCAGCTTGAATAACCGGATAAGAAATATTTTTCGCTTCATTATAAGAAGGAATTCCAACTATTATATCCGCTTTTTTTATATGTTCAGGATTTACGTCTTTAATTTCCATAATAATGAAATTTTATTTTATAGTTGAAATAGAAATTATCATACCACCAAAAAAAATTAAAGGATATTTTTTACCTTGTTTTATAAATAATATTTTAAAAATATTATTTATAATTTCAAAATAAGTTTTTTTAGTCTATTATCTATTTTTTCCTTTTAATACAAGGGGTTAACTAAATTGTCCATATATTTTTTTCTTGCAAAGTCTAATTTTACCGGCTTTTTTTAAAAAATTTTTATAAAAAATTGCATTTTATGCTTGTATTTAGGCTTCTATTTTGCTATAAGAACTTAACAATAAGCAAAACCCTAATAATAACCTTATGAAAGGAGGGATATTAATGAATAAAACCGATTTGATCAACGAAGTGGCTAAGGTAACTGGTACAAAAAAGAATGCCAGGATGGCAGTAGAGGGCGTTTTGGATACTATTACAAAAGCTCTTAAAAAGAAAGACACAGTTACTTTAATTGGTTTTGGAACTTTTGCAGTTAAGAAAAGAGCAGCCAGAACCGGCCGAAACCCACAAACCGGCGGTGTATTAAAGATACCTGCCAAAAATGTTCCTGTGTTCCGCCCCGGGAAAGATTTAAAAGATGCTGTAAAATAATAATTTAAAATGAATAATTGTCCTGAGTATGACATTAAACTGCTCCAATTTCTTATTTACCTTCTAACAGAATTTTTACAAAATACCGAAAAAAGATTTAGTCAAAGAAGGCTGGAATAATAACCCCGGGTAGTATTAAAGTATATTAAGGATTAAAATATAAGCCCAGACATTAAAACTGAGAAAAAGGCATACTTCCAGCGATCTCCAGGTTAAATACAGAGGTTAAAAAATAAGACGACATCATTACAGGGCCTTTGTCCATATCATATACTAAGTTTATATATTTTGCCCTGTAGTAATCTTTGTGTTTTTTATGAGGATTGGGTAAAGGTTACCCTGGATACCTCATCGATGGTGGTGATTCCTTGCAAAACTTTATCTATACCATCTTCAAGAAGAGTTTTTATATTCTGTGTTTCGGTGGCTTTTTTTCTAATCATACTGGTTGGCGATCTTTTCATAATTAATTCCTGTATGACGTCGTTTACCACTAAAAGCTCAAAAAGGGATGTCCTCCCCTTATACCCTTTCTGTCTGCAATTATTACACCCTTTACCTCGATAGAAAACAATTTCTTCTGTATGTTCTATAGCCAGATCCTCAACTATCTTTTCATCAGGTTGATAAGGTTCTTTGCATTTGGGACAGATGGTGCGCACCAGACGCTGTGCCACTGCCCCTGCAACGGAGGAAGATATCAAATATGGCTCTACCCCAATATCCGTAAGCCGGGTTAATGCTCCCGGAGCATCGTTGGTATGTAAAGTACTGAAAACCAGATGTCCGGTTAAGGAAGCTCTAACAGCAGTCTCTGCTGTTTCCAGATCCCTTATTTCTCCCACCAGAATTATATCAGGATCCTGACGGAGGATTGATCTTATGGCAGTGGCAAAGGTCACTCCTGCCCTGGGATTAATCTGTGTTTGACGTATTAATTTGAGACGATATTCTACAGGGTCCTCAATGGTGATAATATTTTTTTCAGGTGAATTAATTCTATTGAGGGAGGCATAGAGTGTGGTCGTTTTTCCGCTGCCGGTGGGTCCTGTAACTAAAATAATACCATGGGGCCTTTTTATAAGAGCTTTATAACGTTCTAATATCTCCCGGGAAAAACCCAGATCTTCCAGTTCCTTTAAGGCAGTGCTTTGATCAAGAATTCGAAGAACCAGGTTTTCACCATAAATTGCAGGAAAAGTTGAAATACGCAGTTCAATCTCTTTGCCCTCCATTTTTATCTGAGAACGTCCATCCTGAGGAATTCTACTTTCAGCAATGTCCATATCCCCCATAACTTTTACCCTGGAGATAATTGCAGATTGGATATCCTTCGGTAAATGGGTAACTTCGTGAAGAACACCATCAATCCGGTAACGAATACGCATGCTGTTTTCATCGGACTCAAGGTGTATATCGCTGACGCCATCCTTAATAGCCCTGGCTATAATCAGATTCAACAACCTTATGGCAGGGGCTTCCTCAGATTCCAGATGTCCGGTACCCTTTTCAGCAAGTTCCTTTATAATCTCTTTTATAGAGTCGCTGACTCCATAATACCGGTCGATGGCCGCCTTGATCTGGATATCGGTGCTGACAACCGGTTCTACTTCACAGCCTGTATTGAGCCTCACTTCATCCAGGGCAAAAATATCTTGATGGTCGGCCATGGCTACGGTTAAGGTATTGCCAATCTTAAATAGAGGTATCAGTTGATAACGCCTGGCCAGACTTTCGGGAACCATCTTGATTATTTTCTCATCTATCAGGTAACTTTCTAAATCCACATGGGGAATTGCCATATTATCGCCTTTCATAAACCATACCGAGGGATTATTTTACGCTATTAATACCCTCAGTCTATAGTATCTTGGATATATTAATGATTATCAACTTTGTTTTTAAAGTAAAAAAATGTCAAATGAATGACAGAAATAAGGTGCAAGGTGCACGGTTAAAGGTGCAAAAACCAGGCTTAAAGATTAACTCCTTATACCGTACACCTTAAACCTTATACCTTACAAAACCCATTTAGTCATTTGGCTTTTGACATTTGAACTTAAAAAAATTTAATAATTTAAATATTAAAGTTATTTTTATAATCATTTATTGTTTTCTCCTTGGTTCTTCAGATATAAGTCCTTTTAAGGATTGAGCTTCCGTCTCATTACCCGTCATAATATTAGGGGTGAGTATTATTACCAGCTCTGTCTTCTGTTTCTCTTCTACAGTCTTCTGGAAAATATCGCCCAGGATGGGAATCTTTCCAAAAAAGGGAACATTGGTAACCTCTTTTTTTGTCCTTTTTTGCATAAGTCCGGCAATAATTATGGTCTGGCCGTCTCTTACCTTTACCACGGTATTGGTCTCCCTTACATCCAGGATGGGGGCGGTATCTCCTTCGGATGATACGGCATCGCCCGCTTTATCCGTAACGCTTGGATGAATATCCATAGTAATCAAGCCATCAGAACCTATTTGTGGGGTAACTCGCAGGAGGATTCCTATGGTGATCCAGCGGGGCGTATAAGTTATTGTGGAGAGGCTCTCGCCGTATATATCTTCCCTCTCCCAGTAGACATCCTCCCTGGCCACTTTTATAACGGCCGGCTGATTATTTAAGGTAGAAACCTTTGGACTGGATAAGATATCTATTTTGCCTTGCTTTGACATGGCATCCAAAAGAAAAGTGAAGTCGGAATCGGAAATACCAATCTGGAAGATTTCAGCGGCAGGATTGAGCGCCTGAGTGAATGTTCCCTTAAAACTACCACTTTCTGCTATGGCAGACCAGTCAATGCCCATCTGATATTCATTGGAAAGGGTTACTTCTATTACCCTTGTCTGAACCATCACCTGCTTCTGGATCATGTCTTCAACGGTATTAAAAAATTCTTCCATCATTGTCAGGTTTTGAGGGTAGTCATTGGCTACTATAGATCCAGCTACCTTATTGATGGCCAATTTCCCTTCATTTGAAGAGATGACTTTTAAACTCTTCTCTATCTCATTCCAGAGGTCTGTAACATCCGATGTTTTTATCTCGATGAAACTTCCTGAATCCGCCTTTTTATCTTCCTTGTATCCTGTTCTGCCGGTAGTGCCTGATACGGCATCACTTCCTTTACGTTTGGTTGCCAGATAATTGAGGATAAATACCCTTGTCTGCATCTTAACAGGTGATACCCTTATGAAATTGTCATCCATCTTATACTGCAACCTCAGTGGGGTGAGTATGGAGTTCAGGGCATTATTTAGTGTCACATCTTTTAAATCTACAGTAACATTCCCTTTAACATCAGGGTCAATAATAATATTTAACTTAATTTTCCTTGATAAAACCGTCAGTATTTCGTGGATATCCGCCTTTCTAAAAGAAAGTGTGTAAAGTTGTTCAGGCGACTTTAGCCCTTTTTTAATATGGGAGACGGTTAATTCTTCCAATTTCTTTTTAACGTGCCTTTGGGGTTGCTGTGATGTGGTTATGTCAAACTTCTTCTCAGCCCCTTCAAGGGGTGTAACTCCCATGAGCATAAGTAATATAAAACATATAATGTTTCTATTCTCCATGTTCTTCTTTTTCATTTTCACTCCATTTAATAAGACTTCTTTCAATGAAAATTATATTTCTCTTTCCGTCCTTTTCTAAGATTACCCTATCTGGTTTAATGTCCAGGACCTTTTCTCCATCTATCATATCCCCCACTTCAACTAATTTGTGATTAATAGAAGCGGTCTTTTGAGAATCAGTGATAAGGATAGCCGTAACCTTTTTTTTGATATACGGTTTTATTGATTTTTTAGTCTCCCGGTATTTTTTTTCTTCAGATTCCTTCAATTTAGTACCGGGGGGTAATGTAAATGGATCCCTTGCCCATTCTCCTGTTGACAACATTTTCTTAACGGTGGACTTTAAGCTATCGTAAGGTCTATCTTCTGACTTTTTCTTCACTGTTGTCGGATTAGATGATATTTTATTAATGGAAATTTCCTTTTTGCCGTACCTCATAAAATGCTGGTAAAGGAAAAAGGCTATTACTGCCGTTATAACTACACATAAAACCGCCAATCTTTTTTGTTCCCCAGCCGATTTAAATTGCATGCCTTATCCCTGCATTAAAGAAACAAAAGTACCGAGAGTCAATTCCGCCTGTATCCATGGAAATGCCTGACTGTTTTTTGTTATTTCAAGCCTGTCAACAGAAATCAATCCGGACAAATCACGCAACCCGGTAAGGTATGAGCTCAGGTGGCGGTAAGGGCATTGAATCTTCATCACAATCGTTAACCTCCTGTAATGTGACTTTTCTTGAACCTGTTCCGGTTCCTCTTCAAATTCCAGGGAAATCACATCAATATTTAGCCGGTATGCCTCCCTTGCCAGTTGCTTTAAAAGTTTCTTTACCTGTTGCCTGCCGGACATGGTTTCCTTTACCATGGATAATCTTTTTTGCTCCTTCTTAATATCTTCCTCCAATTTCCCTAAACCGGGAATTGCCCTTTGTATTCTCTCTATTTCAGTGTTTACAGTCTTTATTTCTTCCTTTAATCTAAAGGCCTCTTTCTTTTTGGGCTCATAAACCAACATATAAAAACATGCAAAGATTACTGCAAAAACCGCAACACCAATGGATATTATTTCTCTTTTAGTTATATGATACATAATTTAATAGTATAGGAATTTTCATTTTAAATAATAACTTCAGGCACTTTAAACTTTAGCTCACTTAACCTGTGCCCTGCACACAACCTCAAAGTCCGCTCCCTGCTTATTGTATTCATTATTTTTTTCACTGAAAATCAGTCGAATATTTGAAAAGAAAGGGGACATCTCCAGACCTTCCGTAATCTCAAGTATGCTGTCAATTATTTCAGCATTTCCCCCAAAGGTGATTCCCTTGAGGGTCAGTTCTTTCCCCTTCTCTTTTGTCTGAAAAGAAAGACATGTTAAGGTAGTGTTCTTTGGGACTATGTGGCTTATTTCCTGCAATATTTCTCCCAGTGGAGGATGCTTGTCGGCTGTTTTTGGAATTAATGCCTGCACATGGTTCAACCATTTCCTGTTTTCTTCCAGCTGAATAAGCCTTATATTTGCCGATTGCAGACCGGCCAGCCTTGCCTTTTTTAATGACAGTTCCTTTTTATAACCGTTGCACACCGCATTCATTTTGATGTAAAGGCCGCAAAGGAGAAAAAATACCAGACAGGCAAGAACCGCCGGAGAATATTTTTGTAGTAAAATCCTGGCAGAATGCTTATATTCCTCAGGCAAAAGACTGATATCTCCGGCCTTTCCTATGGCTAAACCTGAGGCTATTGTAAAAACGGACATTTTATCCTTAAATGGTGTTAAGAACTCAACCTTTATACCCAATTTATCCGCTATATACTCTTTTAAACCTTTTAGTTCCGAACCACCCCCGGATATAAATATTCTGTCTATCTTTTCCTCTTCTTTATACTGATTCTTATAAAATTCAAAAGAACGATTTATATCATTAAGAAGCCTTTCCAGTACAGGCCTCATCATAAAAGAGATTTTTTGAAGGGGGAGATTCCCTTTATCCAGGTTATCATCATCTCCGGGTATTCCGTATTCCTTCTTAATATCCTCTGCCCCTTCAAAAACCAGGTCAACTCCTTCTAAGGTGGCTGCCTCTAAAATAGCCCTGGTAAAGGCATTGCCGGCAGTAGCTATCTCCCTTGTAAACTTAAGGTTGTTATCCTTTAATATGCTCATGCTTGTCTTTGATGCTCCAATGTCAATAAGGGCAATGAGACCTTTTCCGGTACCGGGAATTCTTTGAATGGACTGCCTTAAGGCATGGGGGATGGTGCTGATACCCAGAGGTTTAAGGCCGGCCTCCTTCATAACGGTCAACTGGTTTTCAATCAAATTCCTTTCGGCGGCGGCTACTATAATACCGAATTTTTTTGTCCCTTCCTCAATTATTTCACCTGCAAGCTGAAAATCTACCACAGCCGTGTCAATGGGGAAGGGAATATGCTTTTTTGCCTGCCATTTTACCGCCTCTTTCAGTTCATGTTTCGGCATCAAAGGAACACTGATGTATCTTACTGCTGTCTGAGGTCCACTTACAACCAGAGTTGCCTTCCCGGGCCTGATATTGTTTTCTTTAAACAGCTCCTTAACTGTTCCGGCTATTAAGCTGACACTGCTTTTTTCTCCCTTCGATTCTAAGGGGAGATCTTTAACCGCACAATTCGTAAAAAAAATTTCTTTAGAGGTCTTTTTGACCTCTACCAATTTTACAGAGTGGGATCCTATATCCAGACCGATACTTATGGTATTTCCTTTAAGCAGTTCTATCACCCTTAAGCTCCAAAAATTCTGTTATAACTAACAATTGGGGGGGTCCCCCAGATTAAAAACATAGACCTCGCCATTTGTATCCCTGAATCGTAAAGTAAAGGTGGTATTGCCCGCCAATATATTATTGAATCTTATCCGTACCTCAATACCCTGATACCGTGCTCCATGACAGGTATTTACATCCTGGGCGCCTCCCCCTCTGTTGAAAGCTGTCCATGGATCACCACTGCTGTATCCCCCTTGAAATTTGAGATTTCCGTCAAACCATATTCTCTGGAGACGTCTTTGTGGGGGATTCCATGTTGCCATGAATTGGGTCAGGGTAATGGCGGGTTGGGATGAACATATATTTCTTATGTAAAATCTTATAAATGTTCTGTTTCCCTGAGTGTAAGTACAGGGGGGGATACCCGAAATAGGGGGCGGATCAATACCGGTAACCAGCTCTATGCACTGAATATTTGAGACAAATAAAGTAAAATTTTCAAGGTTTACCTCCCTGCGGGAACCGGATACCTGTCCGGTGGAAGAAAGAGTGTCGGAGGGTACGTCATAATCCAGAGAAAATTGTCCCTGGCCGGGATTTACCGTAATACCGTCCAGGTTATTTAAATCCGGGCCGGTAGTCCAGCCCCTCTCGGATGCATACCTTATTCCGTATTCTATCCCGGATTCGGCAACATAGAAGGCCTGCTGCGATGGGGCTGCCATCCCCATAGAATACTGTTTGGTGGCAATCAGGGAACTGAACACATACCCTAAACCGCCCAATACAACCATCATAATAATGAGGGCAATGACAGAAACCCCTTTTTGACCTGATAAATATACGAAACGGTTTTTTTGCATATTCATGTCACATTTTCCTCCCAGTTCCCCTGTCCGCCTCTGTAAAAGCTCTTATATCCTGCCGGAGGGACGGTAAGATTTCTGGGGAAACATCTTGTTTCCATGGTTATGGTCTCGCCGGAAGCACTGGAGAGTACTGTAAGTATCAGTATTTCATTGGATGCATTGGCCATAATAAAGCGTGTAACATTTTCTGCCAGAACATTTGACAATCCCGGGCCCCTTTCCCTTAATATATCATCAAAGGCCGGTCTATATTTAAAAGTAATGGTTGTAACGGGATCGTGCGGGGTACTATGGCTCTTTAGAATCCGGATACTGATGTTGGGGGTAAATGACGGGATCTGCTCGGCATCCCTGATTTCTCTGGACATACGCTCCAGGCATAATCTGGCATCGTCAAAGAAGTCCTTTTGTTTTTGCATGGTAATATATGTCTCGATTCCCCCTGTTAGGAACTGAAAAATGAAAACAGATACGACGCCCAGGATAACAAAAACCGTAATTATTTCTACAATGGTAAATCCCTTTGATTCCTTAATATACAAGTTATGACCCGATAAGTTGTTAAAAATCCGTTACGATGGATTTAACCTCAAACCCCTTTCCGTCGGGGTCCCTCACCCTCACAAGGATCTGTTTATACCCTACATCACAGGGAGAATCGGTTAAACTCTCATCTATATACTTAATTTCCCACTGCCAGTCATAGTCAGGGAAATATATTGCATCCACCTGAGCATAGGCCGTTAAAGATAAAGGATCCAGATTAGCGTTTGCGTATGTATATTTTGTAAACTCTTCCATCCTGGCCTGGGCAAGATAACTTGCGGTAATAACCTTTTCCGGGCTCATACCCTCTCTTAAACCGGTAAGAAAAGGGATAAAGACGGCTGCTGCAAGAATTCCCGCCAATACAATAAAGATTATGACCTCAACAAGGGTAAAGCCCCTATTCATAGTACATGATTCACGATACATGATCAAACCTGTCCCCTGCTTTTAATTTTTCTGTCCCATATTCTCCCACTTTAAGGCGCAATCGGAATTGGCTTTACTGGCAACGGTTTTACTATCGCTTTTAAATCTTTTATAGTAACCTTTCCGGTATAATCAATAACGGTAATGGTTTTTGTATTTGTACCGTCGGATACCGATACGGACTGCCCTCCCCCTGCTGTTGGCTCCCCCAGGCTGTTAAAGGTATAAAGACGCCCCACGCTGATGGTTACACCTGAGGGAAGTTCTCTTGTATCAGAGTCTACCATATAACTGTCGGAACCCGCAATAAAATTTATGCTTTTAGGAGCATTCACAGTCATTGCCTGTGTTTGCGTATATCTGATATCAGACTGAATCATATCCGCTGATGCCCTTACAGAAATTGTCGAGGTACTTGTGAATCTAACCGTAGCCACAGCGGCCAGGACCCCGATGATACCCAACACCACTACAATCTCAATAAAAGTAAGTCCGCTATTCATGATAATCCTCCATCTTTATTCCTTATATTTCTTTTCTATTCTCAAACCGGGCATTTTATTCCTGTATTTTTGTATTTTCATCATACATCCCAGCCCAATTAAACCTATTATGCTTGCAGCGCTTGTGGTCATGCCCAATCTAAAAGTCCAGGGACGGTAAATAAATTCTATCTGATGAATACCCGGATTAAGAAATACGGCCCTGAAGGCATAATTGGCCCTGTAAATTTTCTTTTCCTTCCCGTCCACATAAGCCTTCCAGCCCGGATAGTACAGCTCGCTCAGAAAAAGAAATTTTGCCTCAGGCAAGCTCACCCTCAATAAAATAGAATTGTTCCGATATTCCAGAATCTTTACCTCTTCCCCTATATCCTTGCAGTTAAAATCATCCCTCAGTTTATTTATATCTTCAGCTTCCTCTTCAAGCAAAACTGTCTCTTTGGGTTTAAATTCCCTGCTGGAAAGGACATCCTTAAACTCATCTTCCTTTGATAAAATCCGGTATCCGTCTACCAAGAAGGCCCTGGGCTGGCAATCAAGATTCCGGTAGATTTTGATTGTCGTCCGGCTGTTTGTGTCTTTTATTTCTTCTGTCGAAAACGGCGAGACTTCCCATTCTAAGTTAAACCTGGGCGATTTTATCTCCGGTACCGATATTACGTATTTAACATTCATCATATCTAAAAGATTTGTACTGTCGGCTTTAGGAGCGCTGGCTATTAAGGTAGATATGTTAGAGAACCTTCGTTCTACCAGCACACCCAGACCTGAAGCATCAAAAATACCCCTTTCAAGACCATAACCGGGCACAATTTTTTCTTTATCCAGAACAACGCGTTCAATATGACCGGAGCCGGATTTTACAGGAATGGATCTGGCTCTCATGGTTAAAGGGGTTACAAATATCCTGAATAATGTTCTATCGGAAAGAACAAAATCCATGACAGAGCTATTCTTGTGATAATCCCCGGCGGGGATCCTATCATAAAATCCAAGGTTTCCGAAAAAAAGGTCGAATATCAAAAGCCCGATTATGCCTGAAGACAGCAGTCTATTGCTCATTTTAACTCTGACGGAAACCCATAGCACCAATCCTAACAAAATGGAAATAATAAGAAGCCTTTTTATATTGTGCAAATTAATACCTATATCATTATAGTGAGGCGGACCAAAACCTTTTATTTTTAAAAGGTGCGCGGTCTGCCCGTCAAAAAAAACAAGGAGACTCAGGAGTAAAACTCCCGCAACACCAAGGGCTAAAATCACGTAGATAAGATTTTTAACGGCATTGTCCCTTTTTTTTATTCCTTCCTTTAGATAATCATATCCAAGCCCTGAAGAAATAGAAATAACAAATACACTTAAGAATAAAAATCTTACCGGGTATCTGATTTTATCCATAAAGGGGACATAATGGAAGAAAAGTGCATAGAAGGGTGTATGCTTTCCCATGGCCAGTATCAGGGGGATAATCATCAGCATGGCAAAAAAGATCTGTCTCCCCCCCCTTTTTATAAAAAAGAAGGTTGAAAGTAAAAAGGGGATGCTCCCCAGATATAAACTCTTAAGCCAGCTCTGATTATTCCAGTATTCATTAGGCCTCAATTGATAGCCAAAGAAATCAGGAATGAAAAACTGAATTATATCCTTAGGATGTAAAGACCAGATGGTAGCATCTGTATAACTGAAGCCGTCGGCCCTGCCGGATAAATTGACCAGCTCCAGGAAGGGGAGGAGCTGAATAGCGGATATACATAAAAACAGTACCATAAATACTACCAGATAAAAAAACCTGAGTTTAATGGGAGGGCGCTGTTCTTTCTGAAAAAAAAGGCCTGGAAATGATGTAAGCAGGAGGATTATAAGAAAGGTGACATACACTACAATTGCACCTCCGGCAAAAAACATCATGCCCGCGGCCACAGCAGCAAAAATAGAGTATTTAATATCTCTTGTGAGAAAGACTGCAAAATAAAGGAGCAGTAATAAAGGAACCCAGGCAACGGACAGAAGTGTGGATAGAAGATTATGTACGGACAGCAGGTAACCGCTCAGCATGAAAGTGACTGCCGCGATAATGCCGGCTGTATCGCTGGCTTTAAGTTTTTTCATCAAGATATAGGTAAAGATGCCGGCAAGGAAATAATGGAAAACAATAATGTAGTTAAAGGCCTTATCAAAAGGCAAAAGAAAATAGATCACATGTAAAGGGTAAAATACGGCAGGCTGCAATGTGGCTATCAAGGGCTGACTACTTAAAAGATAGGGATTCCATAGCGGAAGGCTGAAATTCTTAACCGCCTCTACCCAGAATATTCTTGATGGAATAAAAAAGACGGACAGGTCCCTTTCGGTAAACAGATAGTCTCCTTTGAGCAAATCATAGAAGTACGCCGTGCTTATACCCAAAAGACCAAGAACTATTAATATTTTCCTTACGCACAAAGAATTCTTAATCCTATTATCTGATGGTATGGAACCCCTCATGATTATAAGTTTAATCCTTAAACTCAACTACCATCGGCTCAAGCCTATGGCTTGCGGGTTCAAGGGAAAATCTTGTTATCATTACCCTCGAATCCTCAACCCCTTGCAGCGCAAATAATCGAACTGAAGTCTTCGCCTAAGGCGAGGGTTTTTCTCCCGTTCCCCGAAGGCGACAATAAAAAAATGTCAAATGACAGAGCGGGAATTGTCAAATGAAGTTCAAAATCCAAATGATTAAAAAATATATATCTTCCCGCAAACAGCAGCTACCCTACAGCAACAAAAAAACAGTTGCTATAGGGAATGCTTATAAAATTCCATTTTTGTCTCAGCTATGATAGGGATTTAAAAATCTTCTGCCACCTTAGCAGGGGTGTTTCCTGCCCGGGGCGTATATGTCCATTCATAGGTGTTCCCGCCCGGGAAGGTAGCTGTAATTACAGCGGCAGCTCCTGCTACAGTGACGTCTTCCGTTTCTATATCACCTCCTATGGTAGTGCCGTCATATACATTAGAGTTGTCCATCAGATACCTTGCATGTCTGATGGCAATAGCGCCCCTTAAAGCGGCGGTTATACCGTGTGCCGTCCCTTTTTCAGCTTCCGCCTTTATATCCAGATATTTTGGGACAGCTATGACTGCCAGAATGCCAAGGATTACTATAACCACAACCAGCTCAATAAGAGTAAAACCCCCTTCATCTCGTATTTTTTTCATCTCTTTTTACCTCCTTTTTTATTTATTTTATTACAATTCGCAAGAGATATGATAACATATCAGGGAAAGACTTTGAATGCAAACACTTATGGATCTTTGCCCGTTGTGTGATATTTACTGATTTTTTCAATGCTGCTGTAAGAAAACATGGAGTTCTCACCTCCCTTCTAATGTTTTATAATTTTTACCTTCACTGACTTTACACATTTTAACGTTTCAGCAGTGTTGTCATATCCCACATGGGGAGAAAGATTGCCAGAGCCATAAATAAAACCATCCCCCCTATTGCTACGATCAGTACCGGTTCAATAAAAGTAGAGAGCTTATTGATGGTATATTCC
>JAXHUS010000497.1:0-2978 GCA_034189305.1 Thermodesulfobacteriota bacterium
ATTATAATGTATTGATGCAGGACCATGACATGCTTCAATACATTATAATAACCCTGGTCAAAAAAGAATTAAAAAGGGGGTTAAAAGAGGGGTTTGCTTTAACTGTCATGTGGAGGGACACTCCTATTTCCACCGTAACTCCTCTCCCAGGTTAAAGCGGTGGTATCGTGAAGAGATTATCTGTCCACGGATGGAATAATTTCCTGCTTTCTTTCAAAAGATTTTTAATCGTCCACAAAATACAAATTACAGGATTGGGACGTACTATATATTACATTGCCCGAAAAATGCAAAGGCATTTTTTGGGATTATATCGTTATAGTGCACAGGGTTCAGGGGGGCAGTCGTCAGTTAAGCTTTTTCTGTACCCTGTCAACTGATCCCCGTAAACTGTTAAGTAATATTTATTCCTATATTTTAAAAAAACAAAATTAAAATTTCAATAGATTTCTATATCCCAAAATCCGACATTGAAATAAATATATTGTTCACAATACCAATAAACAATAAACATTTTGATAAGAACCTTTACACCTATAAGGTATAAATAGAAGTTTAATAATACTATGATAGATAGGCAATCTTAAAATCAATGTCGGATTTTGGGTATATTAAGGATAGAAAAAATTAATAGAAAGGGGGGAACCAAAAATTGCAGCAGCAATTTTTGGTAATTTAAAATTCAAATAGCAAAATGTAAAATAAAGGTAAGGGGCATGGTTTTTATTATCCCTATACCTTAAACCTTTTACCTTATACCTGAATCCTCATAGCAATGAATAAAAAAGTAAAATTAAATTTTCCCATTTTCCTTTTGCATTTTGCATTGCCCGAAAAATGCAAAGGCATTTTTTGGTTTTATGGCATATTACCCTGAAAATTTACGTACATCTCATCAAGTTTAATTGTTTACTTTAAATTCTCATAAAAAGGTAACCAGTAATGGAGGAGGTATGCAAAGATAATGATAATAAAAGTTGATTATATGGCATCCAGAGGGCTTTGTACCCCCATTCCCCCTTTATTTATAACATGGGTATAAATCATTGTAGTGGATACATCCTTGTGACTCGGTAATTCCTGAACAACGTTTTATCCAATCAACATAAGCATGTTCAGTACCGATTGAATAGTGCTTTTTTCTGATTACATCACGAACCTGGTCAAGTAACCTCATGCGAATTCCTTATTTCAGTATTTTCTATTTTTAATATTAATTATAATTTGACAATTATATTTATTTTATTTAATATTTCGTTATAAAAAAATCGTTTTCAGTAATATAAGTATAGGTAGTAGAATATAAGGTTATGTGCTACGAGGAATTTAAATGTCGATTCAACGCTATTCCGTAAATCAGCACCCCATTGAGACTCTATTAACATGGATTAAATCAGGAGAGATCGCTATACCTGAGATTCAGCGCCCTTTCGTTTGGGATGCGACAAAAGTGCGTGATTTTATTGATTCGCTGTATTTTGGATATCCGGTCGGATATTTAATAGCTTGGCGTAATCCTGACGTGCGACTGAAGGATGGTTCTACATCTACCGGCAAGCGTATTTTGATCGACGGCCAACAACGAGTAACGGCTCTTTTGGCTGCTTTGATAGGGCAACAGATCATTAATAAAGATTACAGGCGAGTGCGAATTACAATCGCTTTTAATCCCGACAAGGAAAGCTTCGAGGTGAGCAATCCTGCTATTCGGAAAGACAAAACTTGGATTTCCGACATCGCTGTCGTTTTTGCCCCCGAAATGAAAATCCTTCAGCTAATGGATGAATACTCTCTGGCTAATCCAGAAGCTGATAAGAACAATATATATGAGCGTATAGAACGCCTACGCGGAATTCGCAACAATGCACTCGGTTTTATCGATCTAAATGCCGATCTTGGCATAGAAACTGTTTCTGATATTTTCGTCCGAATCAACTCTAAGGGTGTATCCCTCAATGCAGCGGATTTCGCCATGTCTAAGATGGCAGATAGCGAACAGTATAACGGACACAAGCTAAGAAAATGTATCGATTATTTTTGCCATTTGGCCGTAACCCCCGAGGCATATGGCGATTTGACAAAAGATGAAGAATTTGCAAATACGGACTACTTCCACAAGATGGAATGGTTAAAAAACGAGAAGGAAGATATTTACGACCCTTCTTATACGGATATGCTTCGCGTAGCTTTTACATCACAGTTTAAACGTGAACGTCTGGAAGATTTAGTCGCTTTGCTTTCAGGCCGAAATTTCAACACACGCGCCTTCGAGGAAACCATTGCAGAGGCATCTTTTCGGAAACTCGAGAACGGCATTCTACTTTTTATGAACGAAACGAACTTTAAGCGCTTTGTGATGATCCTTCGCTCAGCCGGGTTTGTGAACGCTTCTATGATTAGATCCGAAAACACCGTTAACTTTGCCTATATACTATATCTGACGTTACGTGCACAAGAAATTGTCCCACCACAGATTGAAACGATAGTACGAAGGTGGTTTGTAATGTCTGTCCTCACTGGTAGATATACCGGTTCTCCAGAAACTGTTTTTAACCAAGATGTTCGAAATATTGCCTCACAGGGGGCAGAGCAATATTTATACAACATAGAAAGAGCAGAACTGTCAGACGCTTTTTGGAATTTTGGCCTTCCTCAGCAAATGGACACATCGGTTGCAAGCAGCCCTTACTTCAACATTTTTTTGGCAGCTCATGTCAAAAGCAACGATAGGGGCTTTCTCTCCCGCGACATTACCGTACGTGATCTGCTTGAAGGTCAGTGGCATATCCACCATGTATTTCCACGCAGCTATTTGAAAAAATGTGGTTTGCCACGAAGCCGTTATAATCAGATAGCCAACTATGTAGTGATGCAGAGTGATATTAATATTGCCATAGGCGACAGCCCACCGCAGATTTACTTTTCAGTCCTGTGGGAGCAGTGCAATAGCGATACGGTGCGATACGGTGCGATTACAA
>JAXHUS010000498.1:0-3884 GCA_034189305.1 Thermodesulfobacteriota bacterium
CATCAGCAAATATTTCATAACTACCTGTATCCGCACCTGGTGGAAGATAGACGAGTACAGGAAGTGTAATCTCTTCGGCAATACCAAGATTCACTACAACACCTGTTCCTGCAATTGGATTCTAATTCCATCCTGCGGATTAATACCTCACCTCTTTTACTTTGCTTTTTATTTTCGGACATTTTTGTTGCCTTTACAATTTAATAATTTGTCTTTTAAATATTTCTCTACTTTTTTCAGGGTTTATAAATACTATAGATAAAAAAATCGGTGTTTTGTTCTACAAGATATGAGTATCTATCATAGTTAAAGATGCTGCTTAATGATTGAGGTTCTAAAAAAAGGGCTATAAGCTTGTATGTGGGTTGCTCAAGATTGATGATTAGATCTCCTTTTTTGATAGTATATTCCTTAATGTATTTTTCCACTATATAATCATAATATATTTGCCCTTTGCTTTTCTTTACAGCTTCTTTGCCCAAAATCTTTTTTATTGTCACAGGTATTGAAGTAGAATACCTGCTTTTTATTTTTTCATATTTAATGTGATGTAGATCGAGAAAGCCTCTGATTAGTTCTTGATGATTTGTTACAATATAAGACATGGGCATTATAAGTGGAAAAAATTTCGATTCAATGCTATGGTAATTAAAAGAAAGTTCAACGGGTTCATTTGTATCGAGCTTTCGGAGCATTAAACTAATTTCAGGTTTTTTAGGGTCAACTATATAGTTATAAAAAAGGTAAATAGGGCATTTATTTTTCTGAAATCTCCCTTTATTATATGAATTTCTCGAAAGTTTTATAATTTCTGAATAATGCCCTTGTAAACATTTTATAAATGAGGATATGCACAAGTACTGTTTAGCCACACGTTTACGGATGTTCTTGGGGGTTGGATAAGTACCTGTCGATGGATCAAGCCTGTTTTCAAGAAGAAACGAAAATATTCCCATTACTCCTGCCATATTCCTTAAATTTCTTAAGGAAAGCCCCCCATGGCTTATAACCTGGTTAATATCAGTGATCTCCCCAATATAGCGCTGGGCAGAAAGCCCCTTCTCCTTTACCGATGTTATTATCCCGGGAAGCAACTTTTTATAACAAAAATTTCTAATTTCCCTGTCCACATTAGGGTTATTTGCCGATTCAAATTGGGCTTCAAAATCAATAAGATACCCTTGCTTACCCAAGGACTTTTTTTTAAGCACTGCTGACTCATGAACATCAAGAATAACTTCTGGTCTCCACCGAAATAGTACGTCTATTATTACTCTGGATTCAGGTTCAGAAAGAATTATAAAATTCGTACTCAGATTGACTCCATTACCATTTACCCTGCGATGTAAATCCCTTCCGTCTGGATTGCTGTTAGGAATAATAATAAAATTAATATCCTCAAGATATGATTTCAGTTTCCCTTTCGCAATTTCCCGTGAAATTAAAAGTAAAGCCTCTGCCCCGGAAGGTTCTGTACCGTGCTGGGATGCAACCAGCATAACGGTTATCTTGCCTTTAGGAGAATAACCGTCTTTAAACCAATTTATTTCTTTAGATATGAGAAGTGCCTCAATAGGTCTGCCCAACACTGATGTTCCAATTGTTATTTTTTCAGCTACAGCGCTTCTATGAGATAGTTCAGAAAGAAACACTGAAATTTCAGATGAACCGGTAATATGAGTATAACCGCTCTCTTCAAGCTCCGTTAAAATTTGGGAAGGCTTATTTAAATAACAGGACTGCAAAAACAAAATAAAAACAATTATTTCAAAGATAGAAAAACTGTAATTTCCCAAAGACCTTAACTTAATTCCCTTAAAATTAATAATCAATTAATTATTAAAAAAGATTCACCAGGACGATAAACCTCGATATTATGCAATACTATAATTTATCCAAAATAATGCGTAAATGGGATAATTTTCAGATAAAAATGCCTCCTTTTATAGTGAAATAAGGAACTGATAAAAACCTTAAACACCATAAAGGAGTCACCTAAAAAAGTGAAAAAAAGTATATCGCAAAAAGGCCAAAAGCACAACAAAAAAGCAAGGGTGGTTACCGAAGAATTTACCGGCAAGAACCTTGCTCGATTTGGTGGTATAGGGCTTATAAGAAGATTTCTTAACCGTTATGGAGCAGAGAAGGCACTGGAAGAAAAGGTTAAAGTAGGGGGGCGTCGTTTGACCATTATTAACCTTCGGTGAGAGGCTATCGTTTCAATTTCGAGTAATCGTCAAGAAATTGTTTCGGGCTCAGTATTTTAATGCCCGTATAATCCTTTATTTCTCGTAAAGCTTTGTCTCCGGAAATAATAGCTTTTGAATTTAATGCAACTGCACACTCAATGAATTTGTCATCATCTGGGTCTTTTTTAACAATGTTTAAATTCGGAGTTTTGGCGGTGAATAAAACATGAAAGCCATGAGCAAAAAGACTCAACAACTCTTCCAGCTCACGCTCATTCTTTAGTCCCATACGGCTGAGTACATCTACATATTCATCAATAATGGGACTGGAAAGGCATAAAATAATTTGGCCGGATTTCCAAAAGTCAATGATTTTTCGAGGATTGCCACCAAAGAAAGAAGATATGAAAATATTTGTGTCAACCACCACCCTGATCAATGTTTGGTCCTCAGGTCATGAATAACGCGATTAACATCCTTGTGACCAATCCCTCTTAACTCGAGTTTGCCTCCGATACGGTCCCATAGATTATCAATATAAGAATCGATATCTCGGGTTTTGACATATTCTTCGAGTAATTCTCTGACGACTTCACTCACACTCTTTCCCTCTACCTTAGCAAGATTGTTGACTTTGGCTTTGAGATCTGGATCAATCCTTACTATCATTTGAGTTGTCATTAAAAACCTCCTTTCATCATGTTATAACGTATATACAATATATCATTCGTGGAGATATGTCAATGGAGGAATAATATTTAAAAAAAATTGATACGATCTACTAAGGCTGTCGAAAATTAGTTTGTAAAATGATTTTCTTTCCGGCAAAGTGAACTATCCAAAAGCTGATATATTAAAGAATCAAGCAATTTTTTTTAGTAATTCTTGGTAAAAAAATAACGAAAGGTCTAAACAGGCTCATTTTTTGTAGTGGTACTATTCTAAGAAAAATTTTCCTGCCATAAATGACCTCGGGAGCCTCAGTCATTCTCATCCTCAAAGACAGGCTGCGGGTAGTTGCCTTTCCCGGTAACATTATGAGGATAATTCTTTGCCACTGCTCTTGCTATTCTATGCATACACAAAAGAGTATGTCGATCTTATATTTTTTTTACTTTTACCTTAGCTGAGAGGCCCGTTTTTTTTCAAAAAAATTTAATTACCACTTCCCTTCTTCCCCATCTATTCATAATTGCTGCTTTTTTGAATTATTAACTTTGTTTTTGGTGGAAGTCCTGGCCA
The DNA here is from genome assembly GCA_034189305.1 of Thermodesulfobacteriota bacterium. Taxonomy (GTDB): domain Bacteria; phylum Desulfobacterota; class WTBG01; order JAXHUS01; family JAXHUS01; genus JAXHUS01. Next base: position 3,432 of record JAXHUS010000498.1, read on the forward strand.
CGGTATAATTGACAAAACCTTTTGAAGAGGTTATACTACAATATCGTATAAAAAGAAGGAGGAGATGATATTATGGGTCTAAAAGGCAAGCATGTAGATTTTTATGATGAAACGCTTCGTGATGGAGTGCAGAGCTTGTGGGCTATGAGGGTACATTATGGCATGTGGGATGCCGCTGGTGAAGAGTTGGACCAGGCGGGCTTTAGCACTATTCAGTTTGTTCTCGGGTTTCAATTCACTGTTCGAATGGAAGAAGATCCGTGGGAAATACTACAATTGATTAAAAGAAAGATAAAAAAGACTAAAGTAGGCAGTATTACTTTACCTTGCGGAATAGATATAGTTAAGCCATTTGAACCTACGGCAATATGGAAGCTTTTTTATAAAAAGATAGTCGAGGCCACAGGACAACGTCGTATCATGTTCATGTCAAATCCTATAGACGAATACAAG
>JAXHUS010000499.1:0-3132 GCA_034189305.1 Thermodesulfobacteriota bacterium
GACAAAAAGTGATGTAGTAGTTGTATCAAGAAATAAATGAAACCAAAATAATGGGAGAATCAGGAAAATTAGCGGGGGCATTTAAGGGGCATATTAATAATATTCCCATTACTATATGTTGTAAAAGGTTTGCAAAGAGCTTTTCATTGTCAATGAAAAGAGATTAAGGAGGTATTAGAAGAGAAAAAATAATTGAATTAAATTGAGGAGGGGGAAATGAAAAAGCTTTTAATTTTATTTCTAATTATTCTATTCATTCCTTTTTTACTCTATTCCCAAGAGCATAAAATAACCCCTGGGGTTGTAATTAACAGTGAAAATTATAAAGGTTACCTGCCGGAGTTAAAAAGGCTTTTTACCCCCGGTTATTATGCCACAATGGTAAAGGGCCTGGAAAATGAATGGATAACCATACCTATAGTAAAAAATAGTACTATCCTTGCCCGACCTGCATTGGCCCAATGGACAAAAAAGATGCAGGGTAAATGTAAGATTTTACCAGGAAATAAATTGGTAGGATGGGTAGCAGGGTCTCCCTTTACCCATCCCAAAACTGGAGCTGAGCTGGCCTGGGATATTCGGAGAACCTGGCAGGGAACCGGAGATACATGTACCATGGCAGGCCCCCTTATTTTAATGGATAAACATGGCAATGAGGAACGATCGGTCTTATTTAAAATGGGCAGAAGGCCATGGATGGGTCGGGTAGAGATACCGCCTATCCCTGAAGAACCAGAAAATAATGGAGTTATTCAGTATAAACTATATTTTTTGGTACTGGCCCCCTTTGATGTAAGGGGATTTTGCCAGCTAAGGATCAGTTATGAAGATGTGAAAAAGGATGACGATTGCTACGGTTGGATACCGGCTTTAAGAAGGATTCGTCGTTTGACCGGAAAGGATCTGACCGACCCTATTTTAGGAAGTGATACCTGTTTGGATGATTTTGAATGCTGGCAGCAAAAGATCAGTAGTAAACTGACCTTCAAACTTGATAATAGCGAATTTTTAGTTCCCGCTACATACTCTGAAAAACCTCCAGAGCCTTATTTGAAAGGAAACTGTTATCAAGTTAAATGGGAAAAGAGGCCTTTATATATTCTTAATGTTTATCCCAACGACCCCGATTATATATACAGCAAGAGGGTGATTTATGTAGATAAAGAAGGACAGACCTTTGCTCTTTTTGGTGCCCATGAATACGATCAGAAGGGAAGACTCTGGAGAAGTTTGAGTCAAATCATTCCCTCAGTATATCCAGACAAACATCATTTTGGAAATAATATCGGAGCCGGTACCTGGTGGGGTTCTACCTATTTTGATCATATCTCAGGTCATTCGAGCGTATATGACATGTTTCCTATATTTGACGACCCTGAATGCACCCCGGGGTTATTTAGCATTAAGGGTTTACTTAAAGAGGCCAGATAAATAAAAAACACAATCCCCAAAACTGCATTTGCAATTTTGGGTAAATTAAAAATTCAAACGCATTTTTGAAATTATTATGTAAATAAAATAATAATAAAAGAGGAGGTAATATGGGGGAAAAATTTGATTTTATTGTAATTGGTGGAGGTCACAATGGCTTGACTGCCGCAGCCTATCTCTGTAAGGGAGGTCATAAAACTATAGTTTTAGAAAGAAGAGAGGTGGTTGGAGGAGGAGTAATATCAGAAGAAGTAACCCTTCCCGGTTTCAAACATAATCTCCATTCGGTGATGCATTCATGGATCCATACCGGTCCGGTTTACAGGCATCTTGAGCTGGAAAAGTACGGTTCTAAATATATTTTTCCAGATCATGGAGTACTCTGTAATGTATTTCGAGATGGAAGCAGTATTGTCTGGTATAAAGAAAAAGAAAAGTTTATAAAGGAGATTGCAAAATTTTCTCCCAGGGATGCCAGAACTTATGAAAGGCTCTATGAACATTGGCTTACTGTGGGAGCGCTAATTAGCGGCATGTTATTTAACCCTGCTCCAAAACTTTCCGAGTTGATTGCCCCTATGGAGGGAACTTATGAGGGCAGAGAGATTCTATGGATGATGCATACCAGCACCCACGAATATATTGACAGTATATTTGAAAGTCCCCAGCTTAAAGCCATTTTAGCCATAATGATTACCCAATCGGGTACTGATTATGATGCCATGGGTACCGGTTTTCTCGTCCCATCAATGATGGTGGAAACTCACGGTACCGGTATATCTGTAGGGGGTTCTGGGGAATTATCCAAGGCCATGATCCGTGTGATTGAGGCAAACGGTGGAATAGTAAAAAATAAGTCTGAGGTAAAAGAAATTCTGATAAAGAATGGAATAGCGCATGGAGTTAGATTATCCGATGGGAGGGAAATAACAGCTAATAAAGCAGTTATTTCAAATTTAGGACCATCAATTACCTTTGGTGATGGAAAGTTAGTGGCTGAAGAGTATCTGGATGAAAATTTTATGTTTCAGATAAGAAGATGGCGTCCTGGTTTAGTAGCTCTTTTAACTCCTCATTTTGCATTAAATGAACCAATCCATTTCAAGGCAGCAGAGAGAAATCCTGAGGTGGACAAATGCTGGATAACGTGTAATTGTGAAAATTTAAGCGTAATGGTAAAGAAGCAGGCAGACATTAGAAAGGGAATTCCTTCTCCAGAATTTGGCAACATGGTTGTACAGCCCACTAAAGAAGACCCTACCCAGGCCCCGTCTGGCAAGCATACTGCTTTTATATATGAATATGCCCCAAACTGTAGAGTAATGGAAGGTGGGAGTGAGCAATGGGATAAAGTAAAAGAGGAGTATGCAGATGGGATTGTTAATTTTACCAATGACCTGTATGCCCCTAACCTTAAGAAGAGTATCCTGAAGCGGTATGTGTATGCTCCCTCGGATATCGAAAGAAATAATCCCTCTATGATTGGTGGAGATTTTAATGGCGGTTCCATGGATCAAGATCAGATGTTTATATTTCGCCCCTTTCACAGTTATCCCCCTTACCATACACCCATAGAGAATCTTTATATGTGCGGCCCTAATTGTCATCCGGGAGGAGGTTGCAGCGGTGCGCCCGGATATAATGCCGTTAATGTAATCTTTGATGATTTTAAACTTAAAAAGTGGTGGAAACCCTTTGTCT
>JAXHUS010000005.1:0-11051 GCA_034189305.1 Thermodesulfobacteriota bacterium
AATAAAACTTATTTTGGAAAAAATATAATAAGAAATGAAAAGAAGGATAGCAATAACAGGAATTGGCGCTGTTACTCCAATAGGACACAATGTGGAGGAAAGCTGGAAGGGTTTTATTACCGGAACTTCCGGTGTAGGTAAAGTTTCCCTTTTCGATGCCTCTGCTTTTTCCACAAAAATAGCAGCAGAAGTTAAGAATTTTGATTTTTCTGTATCTAAAGAGTATGTAAAAGAACAGGATTTTATAAGTCGTGCCTGTCACTTTATAATTGCTGCCGCAAAGGAAGCAATGGATATGGCAAAGATTGATATTAAAAATGCCGATCCATTTAAGATTGGTATTGCCCTTGGAACAGGGGAAGAGTATCTATCGATTTCACAATTTGAGGAGGTATTTGGCGAGAAAAATATTTACAATTCCATGATTACCGGCGGCTATTATTTTAACAATTCCCATTTTTTAGGAAATATATGGCCGTTGCAAATGTCTGCAAATGTTCCATCTTCAATACTTTCAATTATATATAATGCCAGGGGGCCAAGTTATTCTTCGGTTACCGCATGTTCATCAAGTAATCATGCAATTGGTCTTGCAATGAGGGCAATTGAATCTGGCGATGCAGATATAATGATCACTGGTGGTGGTGATTCCCTTATAAGTGAATTTTCATTTGCTGGTTTTGGTCTTCTTGGCGCCCTTTCAAAGAATAATATTGAACCAGAGAAGGCAAGCAGACCTTTTGATTTAAAAAGGGATGGTTTCGTACTTGGTGAGGGGGCCGGAATATTGGTCTTGGAGGATTTATCCCATGCTCTAAAAAGAAAAGCTGATATTCTGGCAGAGTTAACGGGTTTTGGAAGTTCACAAAATGCATATAGAATAACTGATTCTCCCCCGGATGGAAGCGGTCTTGATATTTCGATGAAAAGGGCCCTTAATGATGCAAAAAGGAACCCGGAAGATATTGATTATGTAAATGCCCACGGAACTGCAACATTAATTAATGATAGGAGTGAGACCGCAGCAATAAAAAAGATATTCGGGAAAAAAGCGTATGACCTTCTTATAAGTTCGAATAAATCCATGATAGGCCATCTAATTGCAGGGTCTGCCGGGGTTGAACTTGTTATGAGCGTCAAGACAATTAATGAAAATATTGTCCTTCCTACTATAAATCTTGAAAACCCCGACCCCTTCTGTGATTTAAATTATGTTCCCAAGGTTCCCGTGGAAAAGGGAATAAATGTCGTTCTTTCTAATTCATTTGCCTTCGGCGGTCAGAATAGCAGTTTGGTAATCGAGGGATACAAAAACTAAGCATTATGAAGGGTAAGAGAATAGTAATCACAGGGGCTGGTTTAATTACCCCGTTGGGAGTTGGCATAGAAAAAAATTGGGAGAAAATTCTTTCTGGTAATTCCGGAATTGGTCATATCCGTTCTTTTGAAACATCCTCCCTTCCCATGAAAACCGCCGGTGAGGTTAAAGATTTTTTTCCTAAGGATTTCCTCAAGAAACCAAAATTATTGAAATTGATGAATCGCACTTCCCAATTTGCCGTTGCAGCGGCAACCCTGGCCATTCAAGATGCATGCCTTGGAAAAAATAAGGATTTTTCTGATACAGGTCTGGTTATGGGAACATCTGATATGCAATATCAGATCGGAGAAACTATTCCTGTTTTCTCATATTCTGAGAATTCAAATTATACAACCTTTGGAGAGTCAGTAGTAAAAAGTTTTAATCCTATCTGGCCTTTAAGTATTTTACCTAACATGAGCCTGTGTCATATTGCAATAAATCATGATTTAAAAGGTCCGAGCTACTCTTTTTCTTCCCATGGAATAGCAGGATCCCAGGCTATCGGAGAAGCCTTTGAAATGATAGAAGATGGGACGGCAAAAGTTGTTTTGGCTGGAGGAGCAGATACTTTAAACTTAGTCAGGCTATGTTCTTATTATGCCTATGATCTTTTAAGTAAAGATGAAGGGGGTTTTCTACCCTTTTCCCTTAACAGGAGCGGGATGGTAATAGGAGAAGGCGCGGGTTTTTTAGTCCTGGAAGAACTTTCTCATGCAAAAAAGAGGGGTATCCATATATATGCTGAAATTTTGGGATACAAATCACATATCAAGAACCAGTGTTATTATGATCCGGGTGATTTTATATTTGATGTATCTATAGATGAAAGTGTCTTTTGTATGGATTGTGCGATGAAAAGAGCAGGAGTAAATTCTGATGAAATTGACCTTGTAATTGCGGATGCAAAGGGTCTTTATAATAAAGACCGCATAGAAGCTCTGGCTATAGAGAAGGTTTTTAAAAAAGAAGGGGTTTTTGCCACTCCCTTTATTACTAATTTTAAAACTTTGACAGGCTATCTTTTAAATGCTTCAGGTCCGGTTGAGTTAATATTTTCCCTTCTGTGTATCAAGGACAATGTTATCCCGCCAATGGCAAGATACATGGTAAATGATCCTGAATTTTCCCTAAATCTGGCACTGGGTTCCTTAAGGAAGGAAAAGGTGGAAAGCATTTTACTAAATACCGGTGGATTGTACAATGACTTTTTTTCAATGGTAATAAAAGAGTTTCAAGATGGTTAGAAGGGCGGTAATAACAGGATTGGGTGTAATTTCTCCTTTAGGAGAAGGTATTATAGAAAACTGGCAGAGAGCCTGTGCCGGTGAATCGGGGATTAGTAACATTACCTTTTTTAATACAAGTGATTATCCCGTTAAGGTAGCAGGAGAGGTCAAAGAATTTGATCCGGAGAAATATATTAATGACAGACGTTGCATAAAACTTACCCTTCGTAATGTTAAGCTTGGTTTATCTGCTGCTGAAATGGCAATTGCAGATTCCGGGATAGATATAAAGAAAGTCAATCCGGAAAATTTCGGCGCTATTGTTGGATCTGGCGGTTCAGGATTTGACGGCAGCCCTTTTTTAGATAATGATTTTTCTTTTGGTTTAAGAAGAGCCTGGGATGAAAACTCTCAGAGGTTTCTATCCAGAAAATTTGGAGAAAGTGGGCTTAACCCTGTCTACCCACTTTTTCTCTTAAAAATTTTACCAAACAACGCAATTTATTATTTATCCGCAAGATATAATATACAGGGTGAAAATCACAATATAATAAATTCCTATACAGGGAGTTCCGATGCTATAGGAAATGCCTTTCGGTATATTCAAAGGGGCGATGCTGATATAATTTTAACAGGGGGATATGACAGCCTGGTTCTGCCGAATACAGTCTACAGTTTTTATAGTTTGAATATGGCATCCCTTGCCAAAATACCTCAAAAGGCATGCAGGCCTTTTGACCTCCAGCGTGATGGTCTGGTGGCAAGTGAAGGGGCCGCCTTTTTAGTAATAGAAGAACTTTCCCATGCAAAGATGAGGGGAGCAAAAATTTATGGTGAAATTATAGGATATGGGAATGGTTCAAGCGCTTATAAACTTTTTGAACCCTGTCCTTCAGGTTCCGGTCTGGTAAAAGCCATGGAACGGGCATTAGAAAATTCCGGCATCTCAAAAGAGGAAGTTGAATATATTAATGCCGATGGAATAGGCACAATAAAAAGTGATAAAGCGGAAACTTTTGCCATAAAGCAGGTTTTTGGCAAACATGCTTATATGATTCCCGTAAGTTCTTTAAAAGGCGCCCTTGGTCATACGGGATGTGCCGCTTCTGCCGTTGAAACAGTTTTATCCATATATTCCCTTCAAAAGGGAACGATTCTTCCCACAATAAATTATGAGAATCCTGATCCGGAATGTGATCTGGATTATGTTCCAAACTATTCTAAGGAATATGAGTTTAACACTTTTATGTCAATAAGTCAGGGACTTGGTGGACAAAACAGCGCCCTTATTATAACCGGAATCTAAGTAGGGATAATATCAGTTGACTATTGTTAGTTGCTTGTTGTCTGTTGAAGGAATTTTAATAGTATTTTCACAGAAAGAATTAAAGCAACCATCAGCGGACAACAAACTACAAACATAAAAAATGAAATTTGCTTTTATTGCTCATCCAAGAAATATTTTTGAATTAAGGGCATCACTTTTTAAATTTCGTTATTCATTTTTTTCCCTTTTACCGCGTAACAGAATGATGTCTTTCTGTTTAGATAAAAAATTTGTTGAAAATTCCTTTAACTATGACCTCATTATTTCTGAAAGGGGGGCCTCATGTGAAGGGAAAATTTATTTGGTTCTACTTACCCCGGAACAATTCATAAATAACCAACAAAAGGCGGTGGAAATGATAGAAAAAGCATGTGATATGGCGAATGGTTGGGGTGCAGGGATAATTGGTCTGGGCGCCCTTGCTGCTGTTGTAGGTTCCCGTGGTCAGGAAGTGGAAAATTATTCAACTATTCCTGTTACTACAGGCAATTCCCTTACTGTTTATTCTTCGGTAAAAACCTTTGACAGGGTTGTAAAAAAATTAGAAATAGACCCAAAAAAGGAGAAGGTTTTACTCATTGGTTTTCCTGGTAGTATAATCCTTACTTTGACAAAGATTCTTGCTGAAAGGGGAATAAATCTAAGGATTTTTTCCCGCAGGAAAACATCTTATTTAAATAAATTTCTTACAGAATTAAAATATGAATATCCAGTTGAAATAGAAGTAGTTAAGGATCTAAAAGAAGGTATTAGTAAAGGAAGGCTCATTATAAGTGCAACTTCTTCCGGAAATGTTATAGATCCCGATTTTTTGCTTCCTGGAAGCGTGGTTTTTGATATTGCCCAGCCTAAAGATGTGATAAAGAAGAAAAAACGACGGGATGTTTTGATCCTGGACACCGGAATAGTTACTTTACCCCTGAAAACACCAAAGAAATATAGATGGTCCGGGTGGATGCCAAATGATATACCTGCCTGTCTTGCTGAGACTATCACTCTTGCCATGGAAGACAGGGCGGAAAGTTTCTCCCTGGGCAGGGAACTTTCCCTTAGCAGAATAGGGGAGATTGGCAGTCTTAGTGAAAAGCATGGTTTTATCCTTGATAATTTTCGAAATTTTAAAAAGCCTGTAAACAATAAGGCTATTGAATATATTAAAGGATTTTTGTAACTGCTCAGGAGGATAGCCTGAAGGGAGGAGTGTTTAGGATTTTTGTGCAAACATGCTTTATCCCTGATTAAAACAAAGATCATCTAAACATATAAGGTCTTGAATGGCTTGATTAGAAAATTGAAAGATGATTGATATTCTTCAGTCTAAACGCCTTTGTAATTTGGCTTATTTAAATAAATAGGATAATATTATGAGACTCAAAGATAAAATTGCAATAGTTACCGGAGCATCCAGGGGTATTGGAAAATTTATTGCTTTATCTCTGGCAAAAGAGGGTGCATTGGCAATCATAAATTTTAAGGAAAAACAGGAAAAAGCCCAGGAAGTTTTAGACAATATAAAAGAGGAGGGGGGACGGGGAGAAATCTGGCAGACTGATGTAACTTCCTGGGAGAAGGTTAAGGAGATGATGGATGATATATATTTGAAATACGGTCGTATTGACATTCTTGTAAACAATGCAGGGACAACAATGGATAATCTGATTCTTGATATGTCTAAAGACGATTGGGATATGGTAATAAATACCAATTTAGGGTCCGTTTTTAACTGCGTAAAGGCCGTTGCCCAGTACATGATTTTACAAAAAAGCGGCAGGATAATAAATATATCTTCTATTTCAGGCGAAAGGGGAGGGAGAGGGCAGGCTAATTATGCCGCATCAAAAGGGGGTATTAATGCCTTTACAAGAGCTGCGGCAATGGAGCTTGCTTCAAAAGGTATTACTGTAAATGCTGTAGCCCCAGGACTTATTGACACTAAAATGAGCGAGACGGTAATAAGAAGGGCAAAAGGACACATCAAGGATTTTGTTGCATTAAGACGCCCCGGGCAACCTGAAGAAGTGGCAAAAGTAGTCACTTTTCTTGCCTCGGATGATGCATCTTATATTACCGGAGAAATTGTTAAGGTTGATGGCGGGTTCAGGGCATAAAAAACAGAATCAATAAAAAATATCGCTTCGTCAGAGATATTGTTTTTTAAAGAAGGAAAATATTAACATAAATGTTTACTTTAAAGGATATAATGAATAGATTTTACCTGCTTATAGGTAAATCTTTTTATGACTTTAAGGTGTTTGGCAAAGAAAATTTGCCGGAATCCGAACCATTTGTATTTGTTGCTCACAATCATACTTCCCCCCTCGATTTTTTAATCCCGGCATTTGTACAGCGTCATCGTCCGGATCTGCATGTTATGATTCTGGATGCCGGTTTTGAACATCCCCTTATAGAATGGTATTCCAGACAATTCAACTCCCTGCCCGTCCACAAATCTCCTTCAAGAATGAACAGGGGGACGTTACTTGAGGCGTTGAAGGTTTTAAAACAGGGAAAATCTATACTTATATCCTTAGAAGGTGAAATGAGCTGGGACGGTACGCCCCAGCCATACAAAACCGGAGCAGCATGGTTAATCCTCCATGCCCGGGTACCCTTTATACCTGGGGTATATAGTGGTGCTTATCCCATCTGGCCACGCTGGCAAACATTACCGAAATTGAAAGGCAAAATAAGATTGGAAATCGGTAAACCGGTGCTTTTAGACAACTTCCCCGACAAAATCGATAACCGCCTTCTTGAGGAAACTAACAAAAGAATTGTAAAAGAAGTGAACAGGATTGAAAAATCCGTAAAATCTAGGAAAAACCGATGAAAAATAATAGCCAGGTAAGATGACCATAAAATGCAAACCCTGGATAGACCTGCAAATTTTTTTGAAAGATTCTGGATTACATTAGATAGAGCAGCTCCTCTGGCTTATGAGATCTTTCCATATTTGAAATTGAAAGGGGGAGTAAAGGAAAGACTTCTTCAAGAAAGCTACTTTAAAACATTGGACGCTTTTCCTTTTTTAAAAGAGGGGGTGATAATAAAGAACGGAAAAGTATACTGGTCATACAAAGGAAAATCAATAAAAGACAGTTTTGCATTAAGAAAAATAGAAGGAGGAGAAAAAGAATTTCAAAAATTGTATAAAGAAATAATTAACTATCCCCGTTTTGACCTTACACGCCAGTTGGGATTAAAACTGTACCTTATAAAATGTTCCGATAAAACGGATTATATTGTTTTTCGTTTCAGCCATTTGCTTATGGACTGGAGGGGAGGAACCTGTTTTCTTGAAGAATTGTGCCAATGTTATAACTCCCTTATGAAAGGCCTAAATCCTGTATTTACAAAAGCAGGGGATAAACCTTTCGACGATTTCATTGTAGAGGAGAAAAAAGCCGTTAAATGTAAACACTTTTTTAAATTTTTAAACCTTTCAATTGAAAGGTTTAATCCCTTTTCCGGAAAAACTATAGCTTATCTGGCAAAATATAATGACCGGAAATTGGGGAAATTCAATTTTTTTGATTTGAAGATAGAAGAAAAAGAGTTTGCTTCCATTAGAAGCAATGCAAAAGCAAGGGGCTGGACCGTTAATGATCTGGTTGTGGCTGCAACATACCATATGGTTAAAGACTGGTGTTATACAAATAATATTTCTTTTAATTCCGTTAATATATCATCCAGTATAGATTACAGGCGAATTACCAATAAATTTTATTTAAAAAATTTTTCAAGCGCCAGGGTTATTAAACTGTTCCCTGAAGAAATTGGCAATGACGAGATATTGATGAAAACTATTCAAAATAAATATGGTGATATTGCTTCCAGCCATTTCCATTATTTTATCTATTTTATTTTCCGCTTTTTTTCCTGGTTTACACCCTTATCCATTGTTGAAAAAAAAATGAAACGCAGATCAACTAAAAATAATCTCTTTACCCATTCAATTACTATAGCCAATCTGGGGGATATTGGAGAAAATAAAAGACTGCAAAATTTTGGCAACGCCCGTATTACTTCTTTTTATCCGGGTGGAAGGGGATTATTTATACCCGGTTATGCTTTAACGGTATTTTCCTTTAAATCTGTTTTTTATGTCAGTCTCTTTTATAATGAAGCCTTATTAACCGTGCAAAATGCTGAAAGTTTAGGCAATAAATTTCTATTTGAAATAAAAAGGCTGACTGAATAATCCTTTTTAAAGGTCAAGGTCCACCATCGACCTGTGAGCGAAATCATTATATACCTTTAAAATCAAGTCAGTGTCTTTTAATCAGTAAAGGGAGGGGCCTCACGACTTCCCTCCTCCCATACCACTTGACATACGGATCAAGTACCAAGGCGGTTCTCTTGATTACTCCGGTCCGTGTGAAACCAACCGAGGTTTCAGTTGATTCAGATCAAAGGAAAATAGTGACGAAATAGGAGACATCCTACATAAAAACCTGTCAAGAATTAATTCGCAATTCAAGCTTTTCACAATCTACAAATGGGTGACCCGTTTATTGACCCCCCTCATGTAAATACTAATAATTAAGATGTGACCCTCTCAACCTCTCAACTCTCTTATCTTTTGCGGTTTTTCTGGCAAATTTTTTAAATTCTCTTAAAATCTGAGCATTGTAATGCAACATATCATGACTATTGATTTCGAAGAATGGTTTCATGGCCTTGTTATCTCAAATTTCTATATCCAGAAAGTTTGTACGGAGTATTTTTGAATATAAATATCTTTTGTCACCAATAACAATTGGTGGCGAGATGACTGGGCAATCAATAAGCGATCAAAAGGATCTTTATGGTGATCAGGTAAGAGAGTTGAATCAATCATTTCAGATGCTGTTGGGTTGATCAATTCAATATTGGTATTGTTGAGTATTTCATTTTTCCAGGCAGGAATATCTCTAATTTCAATTTTACCTCTTTTAACAAGTAAAGCGATTTCCCAAAATGAGATGGAGGACACAAAAATATTTCCTTTTTGTTCCTGCTTATCAAAGAAAATAATAAAATCATCAGACACTGATTCTTTGTTGCCCCAAAAAATAAGGGCATGTGTATCGAATAAATAAGAATCTTTTTTCAAAGGTAATCCTCCCAAATATCTTCCATGGGCTTAATTAATTCATCCGGAGATACAAGTATCTTAGGCTTAATGCTCATATTATTGCGCCAGTTAGGTTTCTGTAAAGGAAGCAAGCGTGCAACTTCGAGATTATTACGCTGAATTACAACCGTCTCTCCTTCTGCAACTTTATCAAGATAATCGAACAGATTATTTCTTAGCTTTGTTGCTGAAATTGTGATCATAATTTCCTCCAATATATAAATATAGGATGTCGTGTACATTAATTTACGTCCATGTATATTGTAATCCACCCTTATAATAAAATCAAATATAAAACAGCCACGACAAATTTGTTCTGCTGGTGAAGCGCTGAAATAGTGGAGATTTTTTCAGGAAATAAGGGTCGATTAGGTACAGGGTTCGTCTTTTTGTGAGAGACTCACCAAATTAAAACCATTATATTATTTGAGGAGAGGTACAATCAAAAATAAGCTGTGATTTATATCCTACTGATTTTACAGCACTTTCAGATTTTTTTTACTTTTATCTTGACGGGACTAATATAGGATGTTCCATTTTTCTCAGTGATTGCCCATTAATACATAAGCAAGTAGATATAAGTCATATTTCCCCATTGCTGTCAGTATATATTCGAGTAAATTGCTCAAAGTCGGTAACGTTTAAGAGTATTTTCTTCCTGTCGTTACCGTGACTGATTATATGGTCAAAAGCAGTTCTGATTGAAGTCGTTAAAGTCGTGCCATAATTCAGGGATTATGGCACTTGAGAGGGTAATGTCAAAGATTAAATTCTATTTTCCAGGGCTAATCCTTTCCTCCGCTCTTTTCCTTCTGTCTAAAACATTTTTTAATGACTCCTCGAAGTATCTTTTTTAGAGCAAAGGCCTGATCAAACTTAAACAAATGGAACATAAATAAAAAATACGGGAATAGCAGTTATTATAACCAGCTCTAAAGTATTAATAAGTTTAACTTTTATTTCACTTAATTTTTCCATCGTTTTCCTCCTTTCAATCTTATATTTTTATTAAATAAAATATAGCATAAAATATGCCATTTTTTAAACTTCTCAAATCCACTGAGATAAGAGGTTTTTTTAAAAATTACCCCATATTTATGAGCCTTTTTGGCATATTACAATATGCCATATTGGCATATAAATAATAAGATCAAAAAGGTATTTAATTGTAACGGTTCCCGGGGATCTGTTCAGGTGTTCAGGAAAAGATTTTTCTCACAGGCGTTATGAGAATATTGAATTGCACGGGGAAACCTCTTTGAAATCATGCGACATATAAACGGAGCCTACACAACTTATTTTAACTTTAAATGGGACAGATCCGGGCATCTGATGCAGGGCCGGTATAAAGCAATCCTAATAGAAGCAGATGAATACGCCAAGGAACTATCTCGCTATATTCATCTTAACCCGGTTCGTGCCGGAGCAATAAAAAGACCGGAAGACTATATATGGTCAAGTTACCAGAACTATATTGGCAGAAAAAAGGGGCAGGAATGGCTTAAGTTGAAATTTATTCTTGGATTTTTCTGCAAAAAATTTTCCCCAATGCAAAAGAGATATCGTGAATTTGTTGAAGAAAAGATTGGATAACAAGAAAAAAGCCCATTAAAAAAGGTAGTATTTTTAACAATATTTTCTTTTACCTTCAGCCTATCTGTGCTGAGTAGTCACTAAATGAGAGACAGCAAAAAATTTTAAAGGAGGATGCTTGCTTTAGGGCAACCATATGATATACTTTCTGTCATCGGATAAAGTGAGCATTCTGATACATCTATCTATATGAATACGATTTGCCAATAAAGTGGAAAGTTTGAGTAAAAAAATGATAAAACTGGTAATCTTTGATTGCGACGGGGTGATGTTTGACTCCCTGGAGGCAAATATTCAATTTTATAACCGGATTCTTGCCCATTTCGGCAAACCGAAGATGACCCGAGAAGAGATTGATTATGTCCATTGTCATACGGCAGAAGATTCAGTAAATTATATCTTTCGGAATGATCATCGAATTAAGGA
>JAXHUS010000050.1:0-7040 GCA_034189305.1 Thermodesulfobacteriota bacterium
CGGCAACCTGAAGGGGTGTTACCTGAACGAAACTCTGACCAATTGCACATGAAAGAGTTTCTCCAGCCATCCATGGTTCATTCAATGTCCTTTGTTTCCATTTCCTATTTGGAATCAGACCCTTTTTTTCGTTCTTTAATAGAATGCCGGTTCTTTCACCTAATCCCAATAATTTTGAATATTTATGGATTTTATCGATGCCGAGTTTCCTGCCTAACTGATAAAAATAGACATCACAAGACTGGACCAATGCTTTTTCCAGGTTTACATTACCATGTCCTTCCTTCTTCCAGCACCTGTAAGGATGTCCCCCTAACTTATATTTCCCGTTACAAAAAAAGCATGATTCATTAGAAATTAATCCTTCTTCCAGTCCGGCCAGTGCAGTTACAATTTTGAATATAGAGCCGGGCGAGTATTGACATTGAATAGACCGGTTCTCCAGAGGATGATAAGGATGCTTTATCAGATTCTCCCATTGCCCCTTTGAAATTCCCCTTGAAAACATGTTTGGATCAAAAGAAGGGCTACCTTCCATAGCAAAAATTTCTCCATTATTGGGATTTAAAACAACTGCTACCCCAACCTTATCTTTAAGTAGTTCCCTGCACTTTTCTTGTAAGTTGATATCTATTGTTAAAAATAAACTATTTCCGGGTATGGCGGGAACTTCCTTTAAAATTTCCAGTTCTCTTCCGTAGGCATCCACTTCAACCTGTCTGCCTCCATGCCTGCCTATTAAGTTATTGTTAAATATCTTCTCAATTCCGGCTCTACCTATGAATTCATCCCTTCCAAAAGATTTTCTAACATAGAAAGGATTAGTTTCTAACTCCTTTTCAGTAATTTTACTTAAGTATCCGATTAAATGAGAAGCAAGATCCCCATAAGGATAATTTCTTTTTAGTGTCAGCATGATTAAGAAACCGGGTAAGTCAAGTTTATTTATTTCAAAGAATGTCAATTCTTTGTAATTTAGATCTTCTTTAATAATAATAGGCTTAAAAAGATGGTAGGAGGGAATTTGATTTAATCTGTTCTTTACATCTGCCGGATTAAATGATACGAAATCTTTAAAATTATTTAATAAATTATCGATATTTGCTCTGGGCACTTCATTCGGGATTAATGCCAGATCAAAAGAAGGAGTATTATTTGAAAGGATTCTCCCATAACGGTCGGAAATTATTCCACGAGGAGTTTTAATTTTTATTAATCGAATTCTGTTGTTATTAGAGAGTTTTTTATAGTAATCACCTTTAAGGATTTGAAGGTACCATAGCCTTGCAACTATCACCAAAAAGACAAAAACAACGAAAATAAAAATAACTCTCGTTCTTTTTTGAATGATTTTTAAAAATAGTTCTTCCTGGCTAACAAACACTAAATTTCCTTTATATGAAAAAAAGATTTCTCAGCCTTATTTATGATACTTATGACAAGGGGAGCAAATAAAGAATTTAAAAGGGCTTGTGGCATTATTTTAGCTGACAAATATGTAAAGAGAGTTTCTCCCAGACCAAAAAAATAGATAGAAAAGGCTGAATTTTCAATAAAACTCAATAAAAGAACTAAAAAGCTCTGAGAAATTATATTTTTTGGATAAACAATTTTTTTTAGTTTGTAGATAACAACAAAATCAAGAAGCCGAATAAGAATTATTGCTCCTAAAATAGTTCCTGATAGGATATCTGCCAGATACCCGGCTATAAACGACAAAAAAATACCTGAATGATAGTTTAAAAAAAGTCCGAAATAGACCACCATAATTAAAGTTAAATCCAGATTCAGGGAAGAACCAAGGAATACTTTTAAGAAAGATGTTTGAATAATAAGTAAAAACAGACTGATTGCACTAAAAAAAAGAAGTTTCATTTGAGAATTAAGAGGGAATAATAACCAGCACTTCTTCCAGTTTTTTTATATCGGCAGATGGTTTAATTTCCACATGGAAAAAGACTCCTGTATTATCAACAAATTTTTTTTTAATAGTACCGATTATTATACCTTTTGGAAAAAGTCCGTCCAACCCCGAAGATATTATTGTATCCCCTTGTCTTATATCTTCAGTTGCAAGGATATATTTAAAAAGACAGGTGCTATTATCAAATCCCGCTACAATACCTTTGATTCTATTTCTTTGAACTATCCCGTCAATAGCAAAATTATGATCGGTAAGTAATAAGACCCGTGAGCTTGAATCCCAAACCTTAAGAACTTTTCCAACAACTCCTTTATTTGTAATGACCGGAAACCCTTTCTTAATTCCGTCTCTTTCACCTTTATCTATTAATACAGTTTTATACCATAAAGAAACATCCCCTCCTATAACATAAGCTACAATAGAAGCGTAAGAAAAAGTATCTTTCACCTTTAATAAATCATCCACCCTTTTATATGAAGATAAAGTTTCCAAAAGCTGATTATTTTTTGCCCTTAATAAACCTATATCTTCTTTCAATTTTAAACTTTCTTCTGTAAGATTGGAAATAAAAAGATAATTTTCCCATATATCAATAGGGAAATGAGCTATTAAAGATACAGTTTTTTGAATTGGCTGCGTTATTTTAAATATTAACTTTTCTGGTAAAGAAAGGGAATCCCGATATTTTGTATTCCAGGTTATTAAAGAAATGGTCAAAAGAAAGTAGAAGGTTGTAATAAAAAAAACATGATAACGGAAAAACCAGTAGAACATTTTATTAAGAGATCAGATAGATACCTCAGTCATTCATCATAACCTTTCTTAAAAGGGGCAGTTCGTCCAGCACCTTTCCAGCTCCTCTGACAACGGCAGTTAAAGGGTCTTTAGCCACAGTTATTGTGAGACCGGTTTCTTCTTTTAAAAGAATATCCAAATTTTTAAGCAAAGCTCCGCCACCGGCAAGAGTTATTCCCCTGTCTACAATGTCAGCCGCCAGCTCAGGAGGCACTTTTTCAAGAGTAATACGTACTGCGGCTACAATACTGTTTATAGGTTCGTCCAGCGCTTGAAGAATTTCCTCAGAGGTAATCTCTATTGTTTTAGGAATTCCGGCTATTAAATCCCTTCCTTTGACATCCGCAACTCTGATTTCTTCCTCAGGATAAGCCGTTGCAAGGGTAATTTTTATGATTTCGGCTGTTCTTTCTCCTACTAAAAGATTATGCTTCCGTTTAATATAATTTATTATATATTCATCCATTTTATCTCCGCCAACCCGAACCGATTGACAATAAACAATGCCGGACAATGATATAACTGCAACCTCAGTAGTGCCCCCCCCTATATCTACTATCATACAACCTTCCGCTTCATCTACAGGAAGTTCAGATCCAATAGCTGCGGCCATGGGTTCTTCAATTAAATAAATTTCCCTTGCACCAGCAGAAATAGCTGTTTCCCTTACCGCCCTTTTTTCTACCTGGGTTATACCGGAAGGTACACTTATAATAATTCTGGGACGAACTAAACTTCTGCGATTATGAGCTTTTCTAATAAAATAGCTGATCATAGCTTCCGTTACTTCAAAGTCGGCAATTACCCCGTCTTTTAATGGCCGTATGGCTACAATATTACCAGGAGTTCTTCCTAACATATTTTTAGCTTCGTTTCCAACTGCCAATATCTTCCTATTGCTTACAGCTGCATTTTTTTCTAATGCAACAACGGATGGTTCGTTGGCGACAATGCCTCGATTTTTTACATAAACTAAAGTATTGGCGGTCCCAAGATCTATACCTAAATCATTTGAGAAAACTCCTAAGATTTTATCTATAAGCATTAAATTCCTCTTGTTTTTTGAAGTGATTTAATATTTAATATTTATTAAAAAGAATGATAGCAAAGTACATTTTAAATATCAAGACTTTATTTAAAGGTATTTCGTTGATATTATCCACTTTTTTAAATTTGTATATATTAATTTTTATGTTTTTTGACAAATAAAAGACTTTATATTAATATTTTTACTTTTAATTAGTTTGAGTAAAAAATGGAAAAGGAAGACAAAGATCTAATTAACAGCATAATCGAGATTCACCCGGAATTAAATAAATATCTCGAAGAACATGCAGACTATGATGAAAAGATAAAAAAGTTAAATGATCTTCATTATCTAACTCCAAAGGATGAACTGGAAAAAAAGAACTTGAAAAAGCTTAAATTAGCAAAAAAAGATATGATAGAAAAGATTCTATCTCAACATAGAAAATAGGTGATCCCAGAATGGAAAAAAAAGGTGCCCAAATCTTATTTGAATGTTTAAAAAAAGAGGGAGTAGATATTGTTTTTGGCTATCCCGGCGGGGCAGTACTTGATGTTTATGATTCCATGGGTGAATATCCAATAAAACATATTTTAGTTCGCCATGAACAGGCGGCAGTCCATGCTGCGGACGGTTATGCAAGGGCTACGGGAAAAGTTGGAGTGGCCATTGTTACCTCCGGCCCCGGAGGAACCAATACTGTAACTGGAATTACTACCGCATATATGGATTCAATACCTATAATTGTTTTTACAGGACAGGTGCCAACACCTTTAATTGGGAATGATGCCTTTCAGGAAGCTGATATTGTTGGAATTACCCGTCCATGTACAAAACACAATTATTTAGTTAAAGATATAAGGGAACTGTCAAGTAGCATTAAAGAAGCTTTTTATATAGCTTCCACCGGAAGACCCGGACCGGTTCTGGTTGATCTACCCAAAAATATTTTAAATGCAACTACAAAGTTCTCCTATCCTGAAAAGAAAAAGATGCGAAGTTATAATCCCACTTATAAAGGACATAAAGGCCAGATAAAAAAGGCTTTAGACCTGCTTCTAAAGGCTAAAAAACCTGTTATCTTTGCCGGAGGGGGGACTATAAGTTCCAATGGTTCTGATGAATTGACCGAACTTGCACACATCCTTAAAATTCCTGTAACAAATAGTTTAATGGGACTGGGATGTTTCCCGGGAAAAGACGATCTGTTTTTAGGAATGCTTGGAATGCATGGAACATATCGTGCCAATATGGCTGTCACCCATTGTGATCTTCTTTTTTCAATCGGAGTAAGATTTGATGATAGAGTGACCGGAAAAGTGGACGAATTTGCCCCTAATGCCAGGATAATTCATGTGGATATAGATCCTACGTCTATTAGCAAAAATATCAATGTTCACATCCCCATCGTTGGGGATGCGAAAACAACATTAGAAATGTTACTTGAAATGTATAAGGAAGCAGAGATTGATGAAGATTGGGATACAATACGAAATGAGTGGTTAAATACTATCGCTAAATGGAAGAAAACTTATCCTCTTGCATATAAACAAAAAGATAAGATAAAACCTCAATACGTGATTGAAAAAATTTATGAATTTACAAAAGGTGATGCAATTATAACTACAGAAGTCGGGCAAAATCAGATGTGGACAGCCCAGTATTATACTTTTAATAGACCGCGTACTTTACTTTCTTCAGGTGGACTGGGCACTATGGGATTTGGGTTCCCTGCTGCTATAGGAGCACAGATTGCCTTTCCTGATAAAACCGTAATTGACATAGCCGGAGACGGAAGCATACAGATGAATATTCAGGAACTTGCTACAGTGGTTCAATACAACCTTCCCGTAAAAATAGCAATTTTAAATAATGGTTTTTTAGGGATGGTAAGACAATGGCAGGAGCTGTTTTATAATAAAAAATACTCTTCAACCGTTCTGGATATTACCCCTGATTTTGTAAAACTTGCTGAAGCTTATGGAGCGGTTGGACTCAAGGCAGAAAAACCTGAAGAGGTTGAACCGGTTATTGAAAAGGCCCTTTCAATTAGTAAACCTGTTATTATGGATTTTAAAGTGGAGAAAGAGGAAGGCGTTTATCCAATGGTACCGGCTGGAGCGCCCATCAGTAAAATGTTGCTTGTGTAAATATAAGTGTCCGTTTTAGTAATCAGTATTACTCATTAATACTGACGTCCAAACGACACTATAATGGTATTATAAAATAATTTAGATTAATAATATAATTTGATATGAAGCATATAATTTCAGTTCTGGTAGAAAATAAACCCGGCGTTCTTGCCAGAATATCCGGGCTTTTTAGCAGCAGGGGCTTTAATATCGAAAGTCTGTCTGTTGCTGAAACTTTGGATCCGACTGTTTCAAGATTAACCTTAGTAACCCAGGGCAATGAACAAATCCTGGAACAGATAAAAAAACAATTGAATAAGTTGATAGATACTATAAAGGTAATAGATTTTGATGAGGGAGAAGATTATGTAGCCAGAGAAATGGCTTTGATTAAGGTTAATGTAAGGGTTGAAACCCGGTCTGAAGTCTTAAGTATTGTGGATATTTTCCGGTGTAAAGTTGTAGATGTCAGTGTTGACTCGTATACAATTGAGGTTACCGGAGATGATAATAAAATTCAGGCAATTTTGGATCTTTTTAAGCCTTTAGGTCTAAAAGAGATAGCAAGGACAGGAAAGGCAGCGCTTTTGCGTGGAAATAAAAGCAAGAAAAATCATATCATTAAAGAAAGGGAATGAAAATGGCAAAGATTTACTATGATAAGGATGCAGACCTTAAAATACTGGAAGGTAAAAAGGTAGCTATAATAGGATATGGAAGTCAGGGGCACTCTCAGGCCCAAAATTTAAGGGATAGTGGTATTAATGTAATTGTATCGGAATTGCCCGGAACCCCTAATTATGAACTGGCATTAAGTCATAAATTTAAGCCGAAGGATGCAAAGAAAGCTGCTAAAGAAGCGGACATAATTCAAATGTTGGCCCAGGACGATGTCCAGGCAAGATTATATAGGGAAGTAATTCAAGAGCATTTAACAAAAGGGAAAGTTTTAGTTTTTTCTCATGGATTTAATATTCATTTTAACCAGATTATTCCGGATCCGGATATAGATGTAATCATGATTGCTCCAAAAGCTCCCGGACATCTTCTAAGGAGTGAATTTCTGAAGGGTGCGGGTGTCCCGGCCCTGGTTGCGGTTTATCAGGATGCAAGTGGTAATGCCCATGATACAGCTTTAGCCTATGCTAAAGGTATAGGGTCA
>JAXHUS010000500.1:0-4111 GCA_034189305.1 Thermodesulfobacteriota bacterium
CAATTTCTGGCACCACTTAAGTACTGCTACCGGATTGCCCCATTTATGATCTCTTATATGCCAGGCACCGCATTGATACAACATGGAATCAACTCTGGCGATTTGAATGAACATGAGGTGCAACGCCTTAAGGAAGGACTTCACGATAACTATATGACCAGCGGTTCGATTATTATTGATCCGGAACGACTTCGTCTGCTAAACGGTTACCGGGTAATGCTCAGATTGATGAGCTTTTTGCCCCCCTGGGCAAAACACCTATTAATTAAAATGAAGATGTACAAAATATTCTGGATAATGCCATTTCGATTATTCATTACCGTGATGGACATTATGATAGCGATTCGTGATAAGGATGCAACCACATATGCCAGAAACTACTGGTGGTGGCTAAGGAAACGTTTAGATAAAAATTATCATCTTTATATGTTTAAAAAACGCAAAAAATTTAAAGTACTTTCAAGTAGACCGTTCCAACTTCCAAGAGATGGTATATTAGGGCATAAAACATCACATGGATGGGATCAAAAGCCCGGAGAGATAAAGAATTAAATAAGAAGCCTATGGTCCATTGAAATGATTTGTTTCAATCCTCTATGGATGCTATGAGACCTTTGAAAATGCCAAAAGTCTGCAGGTGGTTAAGAAGGATCAAATGAATGTTAAAAGCAAAATATATAAATGCTGCTTTAAAAACAATAGGTTCAATTATTCTAAATAAGATTACCGGATACAGAGTTCCCTTATTAGCATATATCCTGGTAACTAATCGTTGTAACCTTAATTGTATATACTGTTTTTCTAATGCCAATAAAACTGAAAATATTGATATTCCATTGGAGAAACTATACTATATAATAGACCAATTAAAAGAAGAGGGGACAATTCTGATTACAATAGGAGGCGGTGAACCATGTTTGAGAGAGGACATAGGTGACATTATTAATTATATTTCTCAAAAAGGGATGATGGTTGAATTAGTAACCAATGGTATCAATTTCCAAAAGAATTTGGAGACCATTAAGAAACTTGATTTTTTGGCGATCAGTGTCGACGGCGACGAAAAAACACATGATATAAACAGAGGAAAAGGCTCTTTCGAAGTTGCTATGAGAGCGCTTAAACTGGCAAAAGAACATGGTGTTCATGCGCGCATCCATGCCTGTTTTTCGAGAAAAACTTCCCACGCATTGCCAGAATTAATGGATATCACCAAAAAATATAATGTAAGGGCGAATATTGCGATTCCTTCAATTCATACAGATGACCCATTGCTTGCATTCACTGATGATGAAATAAGGGAATATTATCATCAAATGAAAGAATATAAGAAAAAAGGTTATTTGGTTTCAAATGCATATAGCACACTGGAATTTATTAGCAATTGGCCTGGAAATTTTGGTTATGTTGCTGAAAAACCTGATCCTTCCTTACCCCACCTGTCCTGTAAAAGAAAGGAGTTTTGTCTATATATTGATGCGGACGGATGTGCTTATCCCTGTGCGTCGGTTTGGCGTAAATACAAGTTTAATGTTTTTGAAATAGGAGTTAAAAAAGCTTTTGAGGAATTTCATAAGATTTCATGTATAACCTGTATAATAGAGGCGGAATTCCATCTTTTATTTAAAGGCAACTTAAGTAGTCTGGCTAATGTTGCTGCATTTGGATTATGGGACAAGATAAAGACTCTTAAAAATGAATCCATGTGAATACACTTCTTCTATTAAATCATTACCAATTGTATTAAGCTGTATAAAAAAAGATGCCCGTTGTGGATATCATAAAATAGGTCAAATTTATAAATTTCCAGATATATGCCCTGAAGGTCTATGTCCTGAAGCGTATCATAATCTATATTATATTACCCTTGGCATCCTTTTTAATGCTAAATATAAAGAAGAAAAATTAATTGTTAAATGTCCTGGAATTAAAAATTATGTGGTCTTTGAAGCAGGTTTTGAAAAATTAAATCTTCGTTTTAAATTACTTAATATTGTAAAAAAAATGCTGCGTAGGTTCTATCCTGGACAGATTTATCAGGGTCGGTTATTCTGGGAAATTACTTCAATTAAAGGTGAATGTCCCCAGATACATTCCATCGGCTCTCGATTCTATATTAATAGGGGTAATTTTCAGATAACTCCAAATTTATTATTCCCTCTGGGTGAACTACATGAGCTTTGTCCGGCAGTATTTGATAATCTTTTCCCTTATCTGTATTCATGGAAATTGGAAAAAGGGATTCCTTACACAAATGATTCAAATAATCTAATTCAGTGCCCTGATCACAAAGCCAATATAACATTTAAAATAGCGGAAATATCAAAATGACTGTAGAGTGTTTTCGATTTGAAAATATTCTAATAGAGGTAAAATCAGTTGAAGGTACTTGTAAGGCAGGGTTTCATGTCGGAAAAGTTTTTACCCTTGAAGCAATGGTTCCAAAAGGGTTATGCCCTTTTTTATACCATTCGATATTGCCTTATTTGGAAGCAATAGAAAATGGAGCATTTTTCAATCTGTCTGAGAAAAATTTTATACTTGTTCAATGCCCTAATCCAAAAGTAGGTGTGACAGTTAAAATTCATCAAACAAAAGAGAAAGAAACTCAAATAAGTGTTATGGCTATACATGCCAAGAAAGTAAATTGTCCGTATCATCACTTTGAAATGGGTAAAAATTGGCTGATGCCATTTAATCAAGCAACCTTTTGTCGCCGCGCTTACGATTCTATGTTTCCATATTTAAATGCTTTATCATCTCAAATAAGAAATGGCAGTGCAGGAAGAAATGTTTTTTCTGTAACATGCCCTTCATACCCTAATTTCGTGACTTTCAAGGAGATAAGATTAAAACCACAGCGGTAAATAAGATAGTCTTAATCAGACCTGGAAGTTATCCAGAGGGCTTGATAGTACCATTAGGATTGTTATATCTTGCAGGATATTTACATTCCAAAATGCCAGAAATCGAAATTTCGATTATCGACGCTGCTTTGGAAGACCTGGATGCCAGGAAGATTGTAGAAAAAGTTAAAACTTTCAAACCAGAAATAGTTGGACTGACAGGCTTGACAGCCCATACCCATGCAATCAAAGAAACTGCTACTTATATTCGCAGAGTATTTCCCCAGACCATGATTTTAGCTGGTGGTCCTGCTTCTACCTCTAATTATATCGAATTATTAAAAGAAAGTTCCATTGATTTTGGAATAATCGGTGAAGGTGAAGAAACATTATACCAAATCATTAAAGCATTAAAGGAGGGAAAAGAACTCTCTTTACTTGATGGACTGGTTTATCAAAACCACAAAGGCGAAATTACTGTTAATAATGCATGCAAACTCATTGAGGATCTGGACAGGATTCCTCGCCCAGCGTATCATTTAATCTCTGTTGAGGACTATTTTAATAGCCCTAAGAGAAATGCCCAGTCACCTATATATATTTCCAAACAAAATTTACCTGTAATGACCTCCAGAGGCTGCCCATTTAATTGTATTTACTGCCATAATACTTTTGGGAAAAAGTTTCGTACTCGCAGTTCTGCCAATGTCGTAGATGAAATTGTTTGGCTTAAAAGTACATTCAATATAGATGAGCTCGAAATCATTGATGATATTTTCAACTTTGATAAAGAGCGAGCAAAAGATATTTTTAGAAAATTAAATGACTCTAACCTGAATTTAAAGATTTCTTTTCCCAATGGCCTTAAATATGAAATGATCGATGATGAATTACTGGAGTTATTTAAAAAGGCTGGGGTTTACCGTTTGGCTTTTGGAATAGAGAGTGGAAATCCAAGGATTCAGAAAATAATCAGAAAATCGGTAAATCTGCCAAGAATGCGGGAGGTTATCGATAAGGCTGTTAACATGGGATTTTTTGTTAGTGGATTTTTCCAGTTAGGATTACCTGGTGAAACAAAAGAAGAAATGTTAGACACGATCCGGTTTGCCGCATCAACAAAGCTTCATACAGCAATGTTTCATCTCACCATACCCTTTCCGGGAACTCCTATGTATGAAGAACATATTAAAGGAAAAATCAAATCCAACAATTTTAAAGATGTCAGAAATATTAGTATCAACCTCAGTGCTGTAAGCGATAGA
>JAXHUS010000501.1:0-15467 GCA_034189305.1 Thermodesulfobacteriota bacterium
GTCTGCTATAAGTATTAATCAAGGTCCGGTTGTCTGGTTGACAGCTTGTGGCCATGGTGACGAAATATGTGGTGCTGTTATTATTCATGAAATATTTAAAAAAATACAGAAAAAACTGTTGTGCGGTGCAATTCATGCGTTTCCATTGATGAATCCTATAGGATTCGAAACAACTTCTCGCAATATTACTGTGAGTAGGGAAGATCTAAACCGATCTTTTCCTGGTGACCTGACAGGCACTCTTGGAAGAAGAATTGCTAATCGTATTTTCAGCACAATAATGAACTCAGTTCCTACACTTGTCCTTGATCTCCATAATGATTGGACAAAATCTATTCCATATGTTCTGATTGATTATAATATTGAGAAGTTAAACAAAGAAGTATATGAAAAGACTAGGTTATTTGCTAAACAGACTGGTTTTGTTGTTATCATGGATACAGATTTATTGACCAATACGCTTTCTTATAATCTCCTTTTAAATTCTGTACCTGCATTGACAATTGAATTAGGCGAACCTTATGTTATTAATGAAGAAAATGTTGAGTTCGGTTTGAAGTCCATATGGAATATTCTTGCATATCTTGAAATGATAGAGTCTATAGAAGACCGTTTTTTTTATCCGTTACCAAAGACGCACTTTATAGATAAAATACTCAAATATTCAGACAAACCATATAGTTCCGAGAGTGGTATTATAAGGTTTTTAGCCAGACCTGGAGACGAGGTTAAAATAGGTCAGCCATTTGCAAAAGTCGTAAATGCATTTGGGAAGCATCAAGAAACAATCAAAGCCATTAACAATGCCATTGTTCTTGGACATGCGGATTCATCAGTCGTATTTCCCGGTATCCCTATAATGGCATTCGGTATAAATTGAAAAAGTACCTACAATTCCTTTTTTTAAGTCTTTATCATTAACAAAGGAATAAAAAAAATTTATAAAAAGTCTTGAAATAATATTTAATATAGTATTTAAATACAACCATTGCTATCCTGTTTAGATATTTTTCTCAGAAGAGGAGTGAATTATGTCCAAAACGATAAAAACTCAAAAAGTTAAATGGACTGAATTTTTAGGTCCGGTTGAAAACCTTGAAAGCTATGTCAAAGCAGACTGGTGGCGACACCTTTTCAATGCAAATTATCTAAAAACTGATGGTGATGCTGTAGCAGACGAAACAATTACCAAAAATGAGGTTGACTTGTTTGTGAGTATATTAGCTCTACATAAAGAGAGTGTTATTTTGGACCTATGTTGTGGCCAGGGAAGACATTCCTTAGAACTTGCAAGACAAGGATTTAACAATATTGTTGGACTAGATCGGTCGCATTATCTGATTACAAGAGCCCGAATACTCAATAAGCGAGAAGGAAAAAATATCACTTTTAAAGAGGGGGATGCCAGAAAGTTGCCTTTCTCTCCCGATACATTTGATTATGTAATCCTTGCAGGAAATAGTTTTGGATATTTTGAATCCTTACAGGATGATTTAAAAGTACTCAATGAAGTGATGCGTGTCCTTAAGCCCGGGGGAACGTTATTGATTGATGTCACGGATGGAGATTATATGAAAGAACACTTTCAGCCACGAAGTTGGGAATGGATTGATAAAAATTATTTTGTGTGCAGAGAACGTTCCCTTTCGGAAAATAAGGAGCGTTTAATTTCAAGAGAAGTCATCACTCATGTTAAAAAAGGAGTTATAGCAGATCAGTTTTATGCAGAAAGACTCTATACACAGGAAAGCATCAGCGACCTACTAAAACGTGTAAATTTTAAAAATGTTACGTTTCATACGGAGATAATAACAGATTCAAAAAGAAACCAAGATTTAGGTATGATGGCAAAACGGATTATCGTTTCTGCAATAGTCAAAAAAGAATGGACCCCGGTTAAAAAATTGAACGGAGCAAGGAAAACCATTGTTGTTCTTATGGGGGACCCGCGAAAATCAGATTTTATCAAGCCTTCGGCAAGCTTTGATGATGATGATTTTTTTACTATTAACGAGTTGAAAAAAGCATTATCCGAGCTAAAAGAATATCACTTTATCTACCTTGATCGGCATGACATATTAATACATGAACTGGAAAAGATAAGGAGCAAGCTGGATTTTGTTTTCAATTTGTGTGATGAAGGTTTTTATAATGAAGCAATAAAAGAACTCCATATCCCCTCTTTACTTGAAATGCTTAACTTACCCTATACGGGGAGTTCTCCCCAATGCCTTGCTTATTGTTATGACAAATCCCTTGTTCGAGGTATAGCTAAAGAAATGGATATTCCTGTGTCTAAAGCATTCATTATTAAACCTGAGGATACTACATATATTGAGTTCCCTATTGGTTTTCCTGTTATTGTTAAGCCAAATTTCGGAGATTCCAGTTTTGGCATCACACAACATAATGTGTGTTATAATCTTGAAATATTGGAAAATGCGATTTTACAGGTCAGAGAAAGGTTCGGTTATAACAAGCCGATACTTGTTGAAGAATTCCTCACAGGAAATGATATTAGTGTAGGGATTATCGGGAATCCACCGGAGTCATACTTTATCTTACCGATTATTGAAGAAGATTATTCAGCCTTACCATCTGATCTGCCAAAAATTTGCGGCTATGAAGCAAAATGGCTTCCTGAATCTCCTTATTGGCAAGTAAAGTCTGTTCCAGCCAATTTCCCTGAAGAGACGGAACAATTTTTAGTTGCAAGTTGTATCAAATTATTTGAACGGCTTGAATGTAGGGACTATGTGAGGTTTGACTGGCGACTGGATGTAAACCAAACCCCTCGATTGTTAGAAGTCAATCCCAATCCTGGTTGGTGTTGGGATGGTCATCTGGCTAAAATGGCAAAGTTTGCAGGGATGTCATATGCCCAGATGTTACATGAAATTCTAAAAGCATGTGAGAGAAGAATGTCGGTAGTTCATGCATGACAAAAGTGAGGTATTATCCCAAAAATTGCAGTAGCAATTTTTGGGTTTAACGCCTGGTTTGGTGTTTGCTGTACTCAGAACTTATTTACCCATGTTCGAAGGCCTTGCATGACCATTTCAACAGATATTGTCCCAACGAACAATGCGGTGATACGTCCGATTACCTCGATATACCTCTGAATCAGCTTTTCCCATCGCGGACGCACGAAGTCGTGTGCTGACTTGAGAATCAGCATAATAATAACAGAACTGATGACAGCCATCAGCACAGCAGTGCACGCGATTAAAGGATCGTGTCTTTTGCCGATAACGATGCTGGCACTGATCGTACCCGGTCCAATAAGGACAGGCATCGCAATAGCGCCGGCTAAATGCTCTGATTCGCCCCTCAGAATCTCGATTGCCGTAGGGCCATGGAAAACAAACTGAAGTCCGATGAGCAGAAAAACCATACCTCCGAAAATCTGAAATGATGCAAATTCCGCATTCACAATATCGGAGAATATAACATCGCCAAGTATGGCAAAACAGCAAAAGACCACGCTTGCAATCAGACCAGCCCGAATCACGACATGACTGAATTGCTTCTGCCCCAGTTTCTGCATCACGTCAATAAGGTAGACGATGACCAGGAATGGATTGAGAAGGACCATCAGAAGAGTTGAAGATTTCACGAAGTCTGTAATCTCTTTATACACCAAAACTTATACTCTAATCAAATATATTATTTCTTATTTTACTCAAAGTCTGTAAGGGAAACGTAAGTTTTATCCCCTTCTGTACGATAGCCTATTTTATCCTCTCTGGCAAGCCACCCCATTGACTGATAAACGATTAATGTCTTTTCTTTCAAAATTTTAGGAACTCGTGAAATTTCAATCTCTTCCTTTTCTTTTAAAAGGTTCCATACTTTTCCTGCCGTGTTTCCTATTACATCCTTCATTTATACCTCCATTTAAGTTAATGTCTATGGTCTATCGGTTACGTTGTTCTTCAACAACAGCAGGCTTAAGCCTGCTGTTTACTAAACCTGAGTACCGCAACGAGCTGCGCAACCCTAACCCTTTGACAAATATTAATAAGCCGACAAAAGGAAATTCCTATAACATTAAATTACTTTTAAATTGCAATATCCCTTACAAGGGACAAGTTAAATTATAAACCAAAATGTAAAAATCAACAAAAAAATTATGTACTGCAAAAATGGAGATATTCAGAAATTTTTATCTATTAAAAAGTATCCCCATTTTCGTATCTATATTTTTTCAGGATAATTATACCAAGGGGGGGTAGGACTAAAGATAAGGAGTCATATCTACCATGAGAAGGAATTGTCGTGGCTTCTATGCCCCCTGAATTTCCATAACCACTACCTCCATATTCTTTTGCATCGCTGTTTAAGATTTCCTTCCAGAATCCACCGGCAGGAACCCCCACACGATAATCATTTTGGGGAACCGGGGTAAAATTACAGATTACAAGGATTATATCTTTTGTGGACTTGCCCCTTCTTATAAAGCCAATCACGCTTTTTTCCCAGTCATTACAATCTATCCATTCAAACCCGTTAGATTCAAAATCCAGTTCATGAACGGCAGGTTCATTTTTATAAAAGTGATTCAAATCCCTTACCCAATTCTGAACGCCCTGATGATATAGATATTCAAGGGCATGCCATTCCAAACTTTCTTCATGAACCCATTCACGCCATTGGCCAAATTCCCCCCCCATAAAGAGAAGCTTTTTGCCCGGGTGGGTATACATATAACCAAAAAGCAGGCGAAGATTGGCAAATTTCTGCCAGTCATCACCAGGCATCTTGCCAAATAAGGAGCCTTTTCCATAAACAACCTCGTCATGGGAAAGGGGAAGCAAAAAATTTTCAGAAAAGGCATACCATATACTGAAGGTAAGCTGATTATGATGGTATTTTCGATATATAGGGTCTTTGGAGAAATAATCAAGGGTATCGTGCATCCACCCCATATTCCATTTTATGCCAAAACCCAGACCGCCTGCATAATTTGGCCTGGTTACCATGGGCCAGGCTGTTGATTCCTCAGCTATAATCTGTATGTCGGGATAATTTCGATAGACTGCCTCATTTAATCCGCGTATGAATGCTATTGCCTCCAGATTTTCTTTACCTCCATATTCATTTGGAATCCATTCTCCCTCTTTTCTGGCATAATCGAGGTAAAGCATGGAGGCAACAGCATCTATTCGGATTCCATCGGCATGATATCTTTCAAGCCAAAAAAGTGCGCTGCTTATAAGAAATCCCTTTACCTCATTTCTCCCATAATTAAAAATATAAGTATCCCATTCAGGATGGTGCCCCTTCTTTGGGTCTACATGCTCATAGAGATGAGTGCCGTCAAAGTAAACAAGCCCATGTTCATCTGTGGGAAAATGGGATGGAACCCAATCCAGGATTATACCTATTCCCATTTGATGAAGATAATCTACCAGATACATAAGATCCTGAGAAGTTCCATATCTTCTGGTAGGGGCAAAATATCCAACAGTCTGATACCCCCATGAACCATAAAAGGGATGCTCCATAATTGGCAAAAATTCAATATGGGTAAAACCCATCTCTTTCACATAATTAGCTAGGTAAGGAGCTATTTCCCGATAGTTAAGAAATCGATTCCCCTCTTCAGGAACCCTTCTCCATGAACCGAGATGAACCTCATATATTGAAAAGGGGCTATTAAGAGAATTGTTTTTATATCGGTTTTTCATCCACTCATTATCATGCCATTCATAATCCAGCCCCCATACTACGGATGCAGTTTTGGGAGGCGGCTCCCAGCAAAAAGCAAAGGGATCTCCTTTTTCAACCCGGTAATCATTATACCTGGAGGCTATGTGGTATTTATATGTAGTTCCCTTTTCAATACCAGAAATAAATCCCTCCCATATACCCGAATCATCCTTTCTTACTGTTAATGGATGAGTATCTGGTTGCCATGCATTAAAATTTCCTATAACTGAAACCCTTTTTGCATTTGGCGCCCATACGGCAAAATATGTCCCATGTATTCCATCTACATTCATAGGGTGGGAACCTAATTTGTCATAAAGTTTATAATGATTCCCTTCTTTAAACAGGTATATATCATGATCTGTAAAGAGACTTACATAATCAATGGAGTCTTTTTTTTTATCTGTCATCTCTTTCATGGCGTATCCTCTAAAAAATACTTAATATCCTTAAAGAAAATAGTTGTCAATTCAAATAATTGTTAGGAATATATGGACATGAGGAAGGAATCAAAGGCTACTCCATCCTGCTAAAAACTAATCCCTAACAAGGGATTGATAAATTTCAAGATAAGCGCGGGCAGAACGATTCCAGGAAAAGTCTGCCTTCATACCATTTTCCCTTATTTTTTCCCATGCATTGGAATTTTGAAATAATTCTACTGCATCCTGTACAGCCTTAAAAAGAGCCTCGGGTTTATAATGGCCAAATTTGAAACCATTTCCTTCACCTGATTGGATATCGAAAGGGATAATGGTATCTTCCAGCCCGCCTGTAGCTCTAACAACTGGAATTGTTCCGTACTTCAAGGCGTACATCTGTGTAAGACCACAGGGCTCATATCGTGAAGGAATCAAAAAGATATCTACCCCTGCCATAATACGGTGGGCAATGGATTCATCAAACCCAATTTTAAGTCCCACCAGTCCCGGATGTTTTTCAGCCGCTGCCCGAATTTTATCCTGAAGAATATCTTCATCCCCTGAACCCAAAATTACAAGACCAACATCAAGATTTAAAATATCATTCAATATTTCTACAAAAAGGTCAAGGCCCTTTTGAGTATCAAGTCGGGTAGTCATTCCAAGTACAGGACGGGTTTTTAATGATAATTTAAGTCCCATTTCCTTAATCAATGACTCTTTGCATTGGGCTTTCCCTCCTATGTTTTCTAAAGAATAGTGTGCAGGTATATGGGTATCTGTCTCTGGATTCCAGAGTTTGTAGTCAACCCCATTTAGAATTCCATAAAGGAAGGCTCGCCTGTGGTGAAGAATTCCATCCATACCCATTCCATATTCAGAAGTTTGTATCTCCTTTGCATAGGTGGGGCTTACAGTAGTGATAGCTTCTGAATAGATTATTCCTGCCTTAAGAAGGCTGATTTTTTTCCAAAATTCAATGCCTTCAGGATGAAAGAATTTTTCTTTTAAAAGCCCGGTTACTGAAAGCTTTTCAGAGGGAAATATCCCCTGGTATCCCAGATTGTGAATAGTAAAAACAGCAGGTATTTCCCTGATGAAGGGATTATTATGGTAAGGGCCTTTAATCAGAGCTGGAATTAAGCCGGTTTGCCAGTCATTGCAATGAATTAAGTCGGGTTTAAAAGAAATAGCCTGAATAATACATAATGCTGCGTGGGTAAAAAAAGTAAAACGCTCTAAATTATCATAGTAATCCCCCATGGAATTTCCGTAAAGATTGGGCCTATCATATAGATCGTCCCGCTCAATCAAATAAACAGGTAGTCCAGTATCGGCCCTGGTTTCCAGAATATTGGCTTTAAACATCTCCATACCAAGGGGAACCTCAAGGTTTTCAATTAGCGGCCTTATAGGAAAATTTCCCTTTCTAACCATTGAATAAAGAGGAAGAACCAGCCTGATATCTATTCCCAATTTTTTTAATGCTAAAGGAAGAGAACCTGCTACATCTGCTAATCCCCCGGTTTTTGCATATGGTACTGCCTCTGAAGAGAGAAATAAAACCTTCAATTTGTCTGACATAAATCCCTCTTTATCGTTTTACGGTATAAATCAGTATAGTGTTTTAACTATCTTTCACCGGTTATCTTTTTCCACGGCTTCCATTAACATAGTGTATATTTCAGGCAGGCTGTAGGTTACCCGGTTCCAGGAAGGGATGAGGGTATCCTCAGATTGATTTTTGCTTTTTTCCCATGCATTCCATAGAAAGTCACGGAAATAACGAACCGTTAATTCTTCCTGATGGCGATCCAGGGAAAGACCATTCACCTCTGCATCATCGCTGTAATTCTTAATAAATAATAAAGCATTCTGATAATAGGTCTGCCGTATCATATCCACAAAGGCATTGTCTAATGGAACTCCATGGGACCTCATATAATTTAGGTAGAATTTGGCAATGTCTGTTACCATTCGATTCAGCCCTTTATTTGCATCAGAAGGAGAAAGGTCCTGATGTTTGTGTTCATAATTGGGGATAAGATCTATCTGGGCAATTTTTCTTGCAATAACTCGATGATAGACCTCGGACAGGGTACTTACTTCAAGTCCCCAGTCATAAGCAATATTGATTCCGCGGGCAAGACGTGTGGCAAAACTAAACTCTCCTGCCAGGGGATAATTAAATGTCCTGTGATAACTAAAGAATATTTCCAGTTCATGCATTCCCACGTCATGCATGAGATGCATCATGGCATCCACAAAAGGGGTAACAAAAAGCCTGGTAACCCTCCCTTTCATGGCTCGTTCAGTGGGTGAGATTCGAACATAATAACCTTTACAGAATTCAAAATCATTGTTAGGATTTGCTGTTGGTTCTATAAGCCGTCCCAAAAGAATTCTGTTATAGGTAACGATATCACAATCGTGAAGGGCAATTACATCACAATCTTCCCTGGCAAAGATATAACCCATGGCAATCCAGACTGACTGTCCTTTTCCCTGAACCCCGGTAGGGATATCCCGATTTTGTATTTCCTTAAATATTTGTTGAATCCTGGGGCCATCAACCCAGACAATTTTTAAGTCCCTTTTAGGGGTTTGCAGTCTCCCGAAGTATTTCTTTGCCTCCTGAAACTTTGCTTCGTCAGGTGCTCCTCCCAGAGCCACTACCACACAATGAATGTAATTAACCTTCTGAATTTCATTTATTATTCTGTCTATAACCTGGGGATTTTGAAGCTCAGCATAAAGGGAGGGAAGAAGCAGACCGATCTTGATGTGCCGGGAATATTCCTCTAACTTGTGTTCCAGTAAGGATAGGTATTTTTCGTTATCAAATGCTCCGTACAGGGCATGAAGGGTTGTAATAGTTCCTTCCTGATGAAAATCCGCCATGTTTTATCCTCCTTTTCATTATTATATTCATAATTTAATAACCTGCATGACCAAGCATGAAAAAAGAATACCGAGTGGGATCGGAATAATTTATTTTACATACCCTTTGTTCTTGCTCCTGACTTCTGTATTCTGAATCCTCTTATTCATATTTAAATATGGGTTAAATTATCCTTTTCTTCTTCTTTTACCTTAAATTTTTTCTCCAGAAACTCCTTTGCTATATCTTTTCCCCCTAATCCAAGGGATAGGGAAAGGGCAAAAACAATCCCTCCAAATAATATTGTAAAGGCAACAACTACTGTTTCTCGACCTATACCAAGCTGTTCCAATGCCATTGCAAAGGCAAACAATAAAACAACCGCTTTAATACCCTTACTCAACAAACCGGAAAACGTGATCCCTGCATTAACAGAAGCTATGAGGGTTGCCCTGCCCAGAAAGTTACCCATTATATATCCTATTGAAACAAGTAATGCTGCGATAAATAAATTAGGAAGATAAAGGAAAAATTCCTGAAAAAGCTCCTCTATTGCCGGGATTTTAAGGGTATAAAGGGCAATAACCATAAAAATAATCACCACAAGCCAGTAAATTAGTCTACCTGTTAAAGCCGCAGGGGATTCTTTTATACCAACTTTTTCAATTCCTTCTGTTATCCCCATTTTTTTACAGAATTGGTTTACATTCAAGACTGTTAAGGTTTTTACTACTATCTTTTTCAAAATCCATCCTGTTATAAAGCCGATTATAAGTATGATTATTGCACTAAGAAGGTCTGGCATAAATTCAATTAGTATTTGAAAAAAATCCTTTAAAGGCTCTGTTAAAATTCTATCCAATAAATTTTTCATAAAAGCCTCCTTTTTGGTGAACTCATAATTATCCTCCCCATCCCTCTATTAGATAAGACTTAGTTTTTTCATAAGCATTACAGAGCTCTTCCAGTCTCTGTTCCACATCATCAGCTGAACTCTCCCAGGTCTCGATTACAAAGGATGCCACCTTGCCAAGATAAAGAGGGGTTAAGGATTTTATTATATGGTCCTGGCTCATTAATTTCTTATGGCAGGCAATGGCAAAATTATAAATAATTTCCACCCAAACCGAATCAGGTATGGAAAACTTTTCTTTAGGCACAGTAATCATTGTTTCTAAAAACTCTAAAAGTTTTTTGGATAAAAATGATTCATATACAGTATAGAGTTCCTTTACACCAAGGCTGAATTTTTCTATCATCCTGTCCATATTAACATTAATGGGTTCAAGCCCTACAGAATAAGCGAATCCAAATGTAGGAACGGATTCAGAACCGGCAGTTTTTTTCCAAATCGGTGAATATTCTTGCATGAGGCCAAAGACAGAACTAACCACCTGATGGAGCATTGCACTCAGATCAGACCCCGGATCTTTAGCTGCATGGATCTTTGCCCCAAGAAATGCCTGACATACTTTGAAATTATTAGCCACAGCCGTAGTGGTCATCCAGATATCGATCCCGAATCGGGCTACATCCGTTTCCCATACATCCTTGGTAAGATAAAAGGATGCAAGCCTTCCTGAAAAGCCGAAGTCACCTCCTATTGGCTGACGAATTCTTTTGCCATAAAGTCCTCTGGTTAGTGGGTATACTATCATATTAGTAATAGTTCCATCATATTTATGCCTTTGATAGTATGGAGAAACATAATCATATCCTTGCTCAAGCACTGGTTTGATAAGCAATTCAACCCACTCAGGCGTTATACTTCTTAAGTCCGAATCCACAACTGCACAAGCCTTTACATGGAGATCCTCAGCTATTTTAAAAATTGTACGAAAAGCACTTCCTTTTCCTGGTATTCCATGATAAGGTGTTACTAGTTTATGAAAACTTCCCATTTTATGATGAAGTAATATGGAATCAAGATCAACGGTAGTCGCATTAACAATATCCATGGTATTATCAGTTGAGCCTCCATCTGAATTTATGAGGACGGATTTGTACTTGGGAAAATATTTTGAAAGCCCTGCTTCAATAGCCTTAACGACATGTCCAATGGTAGGAGCACAATTAAAACTCGGAATTCCAATAATAATATCGGCATTTTTGAGTTCCTGAACCCTTTCCTGTATGTCTTTTGACAAAATTATTGTATTTTCAGACATAATTTTTATTTTATTTAAAAACTAGATAGTTAATAATCGATGATTAGGTAATTTATCCTACAGTATGAAAAGAATATACTTTAAAGTCAAGGGAAAATTCACTGGAATTTCATTAGAAGTTATGTAAAAATATATAAATAGAAATTTTAGAAAAGAAAAACCAGACATTTTCTATGGGCAATAAAGAAAAAATAGTTTAAAAATGGCGTTTTTGTCCTTAATGATAAAAAGATTTTTCAACAAGACCAGAGGGAAAACAGTAACAGCGCTGGTTCTCTGGGCACTCATTTCCTTAATTGAGTTTGGTCTGGAAGGCGTGGAGGCCCCTTTGGAACGAGGAGTTGAGACGCAACAGTTAGATGAATACAATAGTCAGGCCCCTAAGATGGTCGTTGATCTACAGCAGTTTCGCAGGACTTCTTCTATAACAATCCGGGACGATATTGGCCAAGAGGGCATGGCAACATTAATAACCTTGAATCCAAGGATCAACACCTGGTATTTGCTCATCCTTCAATGGGGGGTAACAGGGTCTATGGAGACCTACCACCTGGAAAACCCTGCGCCTACAGCCCAAAGGTTCATTCTCGACCCCTATTACTCTAAGGGTATAGTGATTGTTTCTGGAGAAAATACTTACCGTTGTGCCCTGTGGTCTGCAGATTCAGGTTCCGAACTTTCTAAAGCCGCTGATTCGGGCAAAACCTATACTCCCCTTTGCGGGGATAGGGTCTTTCTCAGGAATAGGACAAAAGGACACAAGACGAAAATGGAAAGTGTGACAGATCTGCTTCGCAGGCATGTCTGGCAAGGGGAAAAGATCACAATTTTTGTACGGGAGAAATTTTATCAGGATGCCTACCTCAATACTTCTGAAATAATTGAGGTGAATAATCCTTCCATCGGAACACGTCCGCGGTTGCCAGGTGCCCCTGCCCGCCCTTTGAGCAACACGCACTATTTAAACTGCTTCCTTATTCCCCAGGAATTAGGCATTGATCTTGAGTGTGAGACAGGGGAGAAAGTCCTAATTGGCCGTTGGTATCGAGCAAAAAATATCCCGGGTGTTTTTGTGAGTGTCATTCGGCCGAATCTTGTGGCGGAAGAGATCATCGAGGGTCAGAAAAAACAGGTCAACCCCCTTGATTCTGTTGAATCTAATGCCCTTGTATACATGGTTGCCTTCGACCTTGACCTGTTTGACATAGGTTTTGAGATGGGGACAGAGCACCCCATGGTGGATTGGTCGGGTCGAGTTCAGGATCAGGTACGTGATAATACCCTTCCAGGGCCTGATGGCATTAGCACGCTGGAACCCCTTGTAATGACGGGCTTAATAAATCCAGTTAACAGGGAAAGAGTTGCCGTTACCTTTGTAGGAGGATTCAAACGCTATCATGGGGCCTTTCGATGGGGATCTTTTGCTTTAAAGAATCATGGGAGCCACTACGGATTCATCGAGCATGGTATTGTCCTCAGCAAACTTCAACCAGGTCTTTCCACTGTTGCGATTTTCGAGGATGGCACTGTAGAGTTAAAGACATGGACAGAAAAGGATAACAAAGATCTGTGGAAGATTCGTCATGCCAGGCAGAACGGGGTACCAATCATTGAGTACGATAATGAGACAAAGACTTCCAGGGTGGGGGCACTTGTCCCTCTCTGGGGACAGGGGAACTGGTCGGGCTCTGCGGAAAAGAGGTTCCGTACCGTGAGGGCCGGACTGGGTATACAGGAGTATGAGGGCCAAAGGTTTTTAATCTACGGCTATTTCTCTGCCGCAACGCCTTCGGCCATGGCCAGGGTCTTTAGTGCCTATCTGTGCAAGTATGCTTTACTCCTGGACATAAATGCTCTTGAGCACACCTATCTGGCGATTTACAGGCATCAAGGTCAGGAATTCTTTACCCAGCATCTGATTAAAGGTATGAAGGTACTGGATAAAATCAAAGGAGACCGGGTAATTCCACGTTTCGTTGGCTATTCGGACAATCGTGATTTCTTTTATCTATTAAGGAGGAGCAATCCATGAAGTACCTTTTTACCTTGCTACAAGGCATCCTTCTCTTGGGCATCCTGGCTGAAGGGGCATATCTTCAGGACATCCAAAGTCTTTCAAAGCAGAACGAAGTGTTATTTCGCCAGCTACAGCAAATCCATAATTTGACCGAGGAACAGATGTCATTGGTGCGGGCTATTTTTACCAGATCTGGCTACATTGGTCAGGGAAACCCAGCTATTACCATACATCCAGTCACGGTAGAGCAATGTAAAGAAAGACTTAAAAGGGAAGGAAAACGATATGAAAATCCGACCTTTGAAAAGATATGCGGGGCCAAGTATATGGCCCCCCTTTATAATCCAGCCGTAGAAAGGCCCGAGGATGCATGTGTCTGCATTGATCAATTCGAGTTTCCCAACATCCCCTGCGCCTATCCTGTTGTCTGGGTGCGTGCCAAGGAAGCAGTGGAAATTTGTGAGGCGATGGGCAAGCGTTTGTGTGATGCCCATGAATGGGAAGGGGCCTGTGCTGGAGCCCTTATATGGCCAGACTATCGATTTGATCTGGCAGCAGGAAGAAGCCCGAAAAATGCGATCCATCTCATGCGTGAAGCCCACAACCGCAAATACAGTCCTAAGAAGTCATGGAGTTATGGCCCTGAATACAGAGCCGGAGTTTGTGGTTCTTCCAGCCGCAAGAGTTCGGGCTGAACAGGAGGCAACTGGCCGCGGTGCGGATCCAATACCTTTCCTGCAGGCTTTTTCTTGCAATGTCACAGTTCCCTTATGGTCTACGACATAAATGGCAATGCTGCCGAGCACATGAATCTGCCCCTTAATGAGGGGCAGATGTCAAGCCGGGGCAGCCGTGAGTATGGGTATACCGAGATGAAAGGCAGCTGGTTCATATTTGATATTTATAGGGCACATGAAGACTGGTGTCGATGGCGTGCACCCTTCTGGCATGGAAGTCGGGTCATGGACAAACAAAGCCATCATAACTACCATCTTGGCTTTCGTTGTTGCAAGACCATTGACCGAAATAAAGCCGGATCTCAGTAAACGTTTGATACATTGGTTTTCTTGTCTATGGATATAAATGCTATACCAAGCCTAACTTAATCGAAGCATTTTTAGAAGTTTTTCAATGACACCCTCATAGGTGAGGGCAGGAGCTAACCAAGGATCCTGAAGGACATCAAGGATCGAGCGGAGTTCCCCATTAATCCAAACTGTTCTATATATTAGTCGCACACCATGACTGTAATCCGCATAGCGTTCTCCATGCGCGGTGCTAAGGGG
Source organism: Thermodesulfobacteriota bacterium (assembly GCA_034189305.1). Lineage (GTDB taxonomy): Bacteria > Desulfobacterota > WTBG01 > JAXHUS01 > JAXHUS01 > JAXHUS01. The sequence continues at coordinate 14,487 of JAXHUS010000501.1, forward strand.
CTGGATAGGTTTTTCGTCTTTCCTGTGCCAACCATAAATAGCAACCCGACCGGGCTTTAGGTTTAGATGGTTCGTAAGAACCAAATCTTTCTTGTGTCCAGAAGTGAGTTCCCCGAGAGCACAACCCGCTTTTTTTCGTTTTGCCCGAATCATTTCCCGGTGTTTTAGATAATATTCGCTCGACCGCATCAAAGGACCAGGAGGTAAAGTGTCAGGCTCCAGATGGCATGTAGACTGTTTGTATATAGCATCGACCATTTTTCGGGTTGGCAGAATGCAATCGAATGCATTGGCTACCGTCACGGCTGAGTGTTTGGATAGGGGGATACGCAGAAAATCCTCATCAGAACCAATGGCCAAATAGTCCGGCGTGACCCAGATGATAGCAGTAATATTTTCTCCGTCGGCCGCTCTGTAAGACAGGCAGACAGGCTTAAGATTTCTCAAAAATTCAGGGACATTTCCGTTCACGAGTTCCTCCAGTGCCTTTGCCTGCCGTTCTTTGCCGGTCATACCGGTAGTATTTAAGGCGAATTTCGAGCCGGTTATTGCATTTCTGGAACGTTTTGGGATGTTTTGAAGAAATACTTTGTCCGGTATCTTGTTATCAACAAAGTCTTCTGCCCATGCTTGTGACGCTATGCTGATCAAGAAAAAAATTAAGCTGGGAAACATCAGCAAAACTAAAAAACTATTTTCGATTATATGTTTTTCTCTAAAACCCTAAATAAAAACAAGGGAAATTCCTTTTTTAAACGAAAATAAACCGAACTGGAGGTTTTTTTAAATTTTTACATATATTGTTAAACATATTGATATTCTTTGTAAATCTAAATGTTAAAAATAGAACCCAGGAAATTCCTGTAAACCAAACTCTTTATTATTTATTATAATCATTTTTTACTATGTATCTCTAATGAACTCAATCATTTCTTTTTTTTATGTTATTTTTTTTATTTCCTTTACCGTTACCTTTCCCTT
>JAXHUS010000502.1:0-3227 GCA_034189305.1 Thermodesulfobacteriota bacterium
GGCTATTCTCTCGCCCTGGATACAGGTGCTGTACTTATTGATATGGAACAGGTACAATATATACCCTTTTCCCTGACACATCCTCCAGGGCTTCAGGGAATTGTGGTTGGAGAGCCATTTACGGCAGGGCCTGCAGGTATACTTAAAAATGTTCATGGCAAAGATATACTACCCGGAGTTAGTTTAAAAACAAGGGCCCAGGTTTCCAATACAATAATTCTTGAAGTGGAAAAAGGAAATGGTACACAGTATGGAGGATGCCTTCTTGATTTAAAGGCCAATAAAGATCATCCCGGAGGAAAAATGTTGTTCCAGCAGTTTACAAAGGGGATTTTTAAAAACATTACGGATATTGTCAGGTTTGCCTATGGCAATGAAGCTGCCGACTGGAATGAACCCTGGGATGTTTATCCTTCAGCCCACTATTTTATGGGGGGGGTTATCATTGACACATGGGGAAGGGTTGAAGGGGTTGAAAATCTTTTTGCCTGTGGAGAAGTCAGCGGAGGAATTCATGGAGGAAATCGTCTTGGATCTGTATCCCTTATGGAATTATTTATTTTCGGAAAAAGAGCGGGGGAATGCGCTGTAGCGGAAATGGATAAGGGGAATCATAAAACAGATAATGATCTAATCAATTTTTATGTAAATAAATTGGAAGGTATGTTCGGCAGCCGTGGCAAAAACAGACCCATTGAACTGCAAAGGGAAATGCAAAGGGTTATGTGGGACTATGTAGGCTCTGCAAGGGAGGAAAAGAAGCTTAAAAAAGGTTTAGAGCTTCTTCTATCCATAAAAGAAAAAGCCAGGGACATTAGAATTTCAAATGCAAAAAAATATAACACCGAGCTTATTGATGCCGTTGAACTTGGTTTTATGCTACCGGTCTCTATAAGCGTGGCAAAAAGTGCAATTCAGAGAAAGGAATCCAGAGGCGCTCATGTTAGGTTGGATTATCCCTCAAGGGATGATGAAAAGTGGCTTAAAAATATTGTGATAAAAAAAGATGGTGATGAACTGGAAGTTGGTTTAAGACCCGTACAATTAACAAAATTCAAACCATAAAATAAGGGTATAATAATGAAGGGAATTTTCTTTGATGTTCATGATACTTTAATCAACAAAGGGGGAGATGCCGCATTAAAAAACGCCCTGAAAAGTGTGACTGAATATCTTATAAATAAAGGGTACCCAATTACCTTCGAACAATATGTAGAGTCCTGGAAAAAGAATATTTTAAAACATCGCCAGGATATTTATGAACTCAATGAAGTAAATTTTGATGATTGGTATAGGGGAGTACTTGAAGGACTTAAAATTACGGATTATACCGACTCTATGATAATCGAGCTTAATGCGGCATGGATGGAGGGGTTTAAGGGCAGGACAACGGTTTTAAAAAATGTGCGGGAAACCCTGGAGAAATTACAAGGAAAATATATCCTTGGAATCGTTTCAAACAGTCTTGCGGAAAACACAAATATCGATTTGCAAATAACGGACCTTGCCCGATATTTTAAGGTCTTTTGTATTTCTTCCAGGGTTGGAAAAAGAAAACCTCATCCGGCAATTTTTAAAAAGGCTCTGGAAGACTCAGGGCTAAAACCTGGCGAGGTGATTTTTGTTGGGGATAATCTTTATGAGGATATCTATGGAGCCTCTCAGGCTGGTTTTAGAACTATGTTATTGGGGAAAAAGGAAATAGAAAATAAAGATAATTCAAAAAACAAAATGTTGAAAGAATTAAAAATTGAAGTGAGCCCTGATATAATAATAGAAGACTTTTCAGAAATTTTAACTGTTTTGAAAAATTTAGAAAAAGAGAGGGAATAAAAATGCCGATATATGAATACCAATGTGACAATGGACATAAAATTGAGGTTTTTCATGGAATCGACCAACCGCAAATAAAAAAGTGCACAATATGCAAAGCAAAGGCACATAGAATCATCAGCTCTTTTAACATGTCTAAAAACGCAGGAATCCACGTATTTTCAAAAGAACACGGCGGCAGAGATATTCTGCATGATAAAACAATGACAAATAGTGAACGAGGCCAAATCATATCTCAAATGTCCAGAAACATGAAATAACATATTATGGAAAAAAGCAATTTTCAAAGAACTGACTACTGTGGCCGTATTGGAGAAAAGAATATAGGGGAGGCGGTAGTCTTATTAGGCTGGGTTCACCGCATAAGAGATCATGGAGGGCTTACTTTTGTAGACCTTAGAGACCGGGAAGGGATCGTTCAGGTTGTTTTTAATCCTGAGGTGGATAAAGAGTCTTTTGAGAAGGCATTTAAACTGAAAGGTGAGTATATTATTAAGATTGCCGGAAAGGTTTTAAAAAGGCCTGAAGAAAGTATAAATCCGGAACTTGCAACAGGAACGGTGGAGGTATCAGCAGAGCATTTAGAGGTTATAAATGAGTCTAATATACCTCCCTTTGAAATTACCCAATGGGGGGATGTAACTGAAAATTTAAGACTCAAATATAGATATCTTGATTTAAGGCGTCCCCAGATGCAAAAAAATTTGGGCGTAAGAAATAAAACAAATCAGATTATTCGGGACTATTTAAGCAAGATGGATTTTTGGGAGATAGAAACCCCTTTTCTTACAAAAAGCACCCCTGAAGGAGCACGGGATTATATAGTGCCAAGCAGACTTTATCCGTCCTACTTTTTTGCTTTACCGCAATCTCCGCAGCTTTTTAAACAGATACTCATGGTTTCAGGATATGACCGATATTACCAGATAGTCAAGTGCTTTCGTGATGAAGATTTGCGGGCAGACCGCCAGCCTGAATTTACACAAATCGATATTGAAATGTCCTTTATTGATGAATATGATATCTATGCAATAATTGAAGGAATGATGACCCTTATTTTTAAAAAAATTCTGGGAATTTCCCTAAAAGTCCCATTCCCGCATTTATCTTATTCTGAAGCTATGGCCCTATATGGTACGGACCGGCCTGATATTCGCTTTTCTTTAGAACTTGTCGATTTGAGTAAAGATTTGACCGGTTGTGGATTCAGGGTTTTTTCAAAGGCTCTGGAAAATAACGGTATGATAAAGGCTTTAAATGTAAAACGGGGGGAGAAGTTTACCCGCCACGAAATAGATGAACTGACGGAAAAGGCAATATCTTTTGGCGCTAAAGGGCTTGCCTGGATTAAGGTTAATCCTTCTGAATGGCAATCCCCTATTACCAAATTCTTC
>JAXHUS010000503.1:0-2707 GCA_034189305.1 Thermodesulfobacteriota bacterium
CAAATCGTTCCGCCATCTGTACGGAATGGCTTAATGTCCTTGCTGCTATTACAAAGGGTATAACCAGTGTAAGGGGGTCAAAGTTGAATCCAAGCAGTCTGGTAATCCCCAATCCCCATATTGCGGTAAGAAGTGCGGATGTCATCGGGATGATTACACCTTCTATCCTTTTTAAATATATCCAGAGCATTAGAATCATTACCAGGGTTGTAGCAACCATTACATAGACTATCTCCCTGAAATAATGGTATATCCATCCGTATAAAATGGGCTCCCCGGCTATGTAGATGGTGGTATTGTCATCTTCTAAAGAATTTTTGGCCTCCATTATCCTTTTAAAAAGGTATTTATAGTCCAGCCTTTCTTCTAAAAACTCCGCAAGAATTAAGGCTGCTTTGCTGTCCCTGGAGACCAGCTTCCCGTAAATGGTTTCATTTCCATAGATCACTTTCTTTAATTTCTCAATCTCCTCCCGGGTTTCGGGAACATACGGATGCATCACCGGATCGGCCTCTATACCCCAACTGGTCGCCCTTATGTCCTTTACATTATGCCTGGCAATGGAATGAATCTGATAGTTGTTGACTCCCCTGGTGAGTTCTATTAAATCATTCATTTCCTTGACTTTGGTGAGGGTATCTATATTGAATATGTCTCCCTTTTTGGATTCTACGGCAATGGAGATGGTATTCGCCCCTCCAAAGGTGTCCTGAAATTCTCTATGAAGCTTGATGTATGGGTGATTTTGAGGAAGTAAATCCTTAAAGGCCGTGACCATCTCAGTTTGTGATGCCTTATACAGGAAAAACAGGGTTATCAGTCCGACGATTAATAATATTGTACCCCTTCTATCTATTATCAATCGTGCAATCCTTTTTTCCATTCCTATCTCCTTTATCTATGTAGTAAGAGTTCCCAGTTGAGCCCCTTATCTTCAGTCAGGAGAATGCTGCCGTTACAACCAACGATCACCCCTACCTTCTTCCCCATATCTATTGCATTCAGATGTCTTTTTAGTTCCAGATTTATAGAGAACCACCTGTCTTCTCCCCGTTTTGAGATAAGGGTTCCCCGCAAACCTACTGCCCATATCATTTCATCTGCAGCATGTATACCCAGAAGATGCTCTTTTGTTCCCGTTCCTTTGTCACATACCCAGGTCTTACCTCCGTCGGAAGTCTTTAAAATTATCCCGTCAAGTCCCCCTGCCCAGCCTTGATTTGAATCCTTGAAATAAATATTAAAAAGGCTCTGCACACTTTCGGCGGCCAGGTCCACCTCTATCCCGCTTTCCTGCTTTTTCCAGTCCTTTCCCCCGTTTTCGGTATGGTATATAACTCCAAATTCCCCTGCCGTCCATCCATTATAAGAATCAATAAAGCAGATACCGTAAAGCTGCAGATCCTTTCCCAAAGACTGATCTTCCCATGTTATTCCTCCATCTTTTGTATGTAAAATTGTGCTGTAATTACCTAAGGCCCAACCTTCTTTTTCATCAAGAAACTGGACTGCAAATAAATGGTTCTTTGTTGAGGCTTTTTGCTTCTCCCAGTTCTTTCCCCCATCCCGGGTGTGAAGTATGGTGCCATACGCACCTACTATCCAAAGATGGGTTGGGTCAACCCCGCTTATACCAAATAACGGCTCTTTGGTTCCACTTTTTTGAACCACCCAGTTTCCTCCTCCATCTTCTGAGTATATTATGGTACCGTAATATCCTGCCGCCCAGATATATTTATCTTCCACTACCTTTACATCATATAGGTCATCTTCTATTATGGAAACATTACCCTCACTGGATAATACATCAGGAATACAGAGAAATATACTTATGAAAAAAAATGTAATGCCCTTGATTATTAGTGACAAATCCCAGCTCCTTTTCTTTCAGTCAATAAAATCAAATGGTTAGAAAGCTTTAGCCCGGCCATATTACACTGATATAATGTGGTTTTACAAAATACTCCTCTAAATAAGAAAGAATTTTACCTTTTTGGGTTAAGTTTGTTAAATGTACGATAAATAAGTTAATTTATTGCAAATTAAGTGCCACTCCATTTTTATTATTTTCATTAAAACCAAAAAAATGAGTTTGAATTTTTTAGGCAGTACAAAACATAAAAGGCAGGAGGAAAATGGGGAGATTTAATTTCACTTTTTTATTCTTTGACATCAGGGTTAAGGTATAAGGTCAAAGGTTTAAGGTCTAGGGGTAAAAAAAACCATGCGACTTAAACCGTAAACCCTGTACCTCACCTTTATTTTGCATTTTGCAATTTACCAAAAATTGCTACTACAATTTTTGGGATAAAATTTACCCTGATCATCCGTCTTAAAGGAAGATTAAAATATTACTTTTACATGTACTTCTTACAGAAGGAAATTTAAAGATAAAAATGTGTTCCATTTATTATACGTTTCATTTTAGAACAATATTAAATTTAATTTTGCGAGACGATTATTAGAGCAGCGTTTCTATTTCTATTAAAAAATTTGCTGTTCTATTTTTGAACAATTTTATGAGAAAAACCAGATTTTTCTATATAAGGTATTTCTCCCGATGCCAAGAACACGGGCTACTTTTGATTTATTCCCTTTATATCTTTCAAGAAGTTGTTCGATCACCATCTTTTCTACCTCTTTTAAATTTAAATTTTTTTCATTTAAAACCAGGGCATTTTTTTTATTCCCTGTATCCCCTTTAACA
>JAXHUS010000504.1:0-2656 GCA_034189305.1 Thermodesulfobacteriota bacterium
TAATGACCATCCGGTAGCAATATTATTTTGAGGATCTTTTTTGACGATATTCCACAATTCTATAAAAAATTCCGGGGGAAAAGATTGATCGGCATCAATCATCATTACAAAATCAAAAGAATTATCAATGGCAAGTTTCACTATTGCGTTTCTGGCATCTACCACGTGTCTTGCGGCGACAAAATCAAACGTATGGGGCAGCGGAACCAGCATATTTCGCAAAGAAAGAGTAAAGGATGCAGGAATATAGGGAATACTCCATGGGGTTCCTATAAAAATTTTGGGCAAATCACCCATATTTTCTAAAGATAAATTATCCGGAATTTTAAGTCTTGTTTCGTAATCTTGCATATCTCTCCTTGCACCACCAATAATTATGGCCTACGTAAGTGTTTAACTGTTTTGAGGGAACATTAACCCTAAAATAAAAAGGATCGTCTATCTCTTCCCCGGAATATGGCTTTAATTCTTTATCACCTATATTTTTATAATATCCCCTATTAAGCCCACCGCATACTAATTTAATTGAGCATTCCAGGCATTTGGGAGTATAAATATTTGTTTTGGCAGAAAGCCATTTTGCATATTCGAGATAGGAAAAAAACTCTTTCGGCAATATACTATAATCCCACTCATACCCATCGTGCATAACCTGCGGAATATTGCAAACATGCTTTTCGTACCCTTTTAACAGACACATTGGAAAATAACGAACATTAATCATTACTCCGTTGCTTGCCAAAATATCTATTGTTTCCTTTAAGAAGGGCGCAATTTCGGAATCTCTTCCCTGAAAATCTTGTTTTTCCAGAGAAGACCACTCATTGTAAGGATTAAAATTAATAAAATTGCTAATCAGTGGTTTAATTTCCGAAAAATATTTTGCTAATTTCGGTAAATCTTCAGTATTGCTTGTTAAGACAGTATTTGTGCGAAACCTAAATTTATTAGCATTGCATTTTTCTATCGCCTTATTTACTTTTGAAAAACCATTTTTCGTATTCGTTATCTTGTTGTGGATATCTTCTGATCCATGAATTGAAAATAAAATATCTTCCAGTCCTGCGTCCCAAAATTCTTCCAGCTTTGGTTCTATTTTTTGCCCATGAGTTATTACGCATGGGAACAACCCTAATTTTCTTGCAAGCAATAACCATTCTGAAAAATTAGGTATAATCGTTGGTTCCCCGCCGCTAAAATCACAGAAAACGTTTCCCCTGTTTGCACCCATTCTTAAAACAGTTTCTATTTCATCGAATGTCAAAAACCTCCTGTCTTTTTTCTCCATGTGAGAATAGTAACAAAATTCACAACTTAAATCACAGGTTCTTCCAACGTCGGCCTTAAAGCGTCTTGTCGGAGGCAAACGATATTTATTGTGCCACTTCATCTTGCTATTAAGGCGAAGATCTCCATCCCTCACTCTTACCGTATTCATTTTTGAAAGGTAATCCGGCTTTTTATCTTCGCTTCCATCGGTCTCTCTGTTATACATATACAAAGGACGGTTAATAAAACTTATTTTTCGAGCCGTTTCAAGCATAGGGATAAAAAGTGCCGAATCTCCACAGGTTTGCCATATTTTTCCGGTAGCCGGCTCAATTAATAGTTCATCCGGAACATTCTTGAGCATTTTTGCCTTAAAAGTTCTAAAATGCGAATAAGCTACCTTCCCATATCTTGCCGTTGTAGGGTCTTTAAGCGGGCTTGATATTCCTATCGCAGCAACAGGAACGCCGTTTCTTTGCCCAAAATATGTTAAATGCTGGCTATAAACCATATCTGCTGTTGATTTCTTGTAAGCTGTAACAATTTCCTGCAATGCCTTTGTTCCCAAAAGCCAATCATCGCCATCAAGCCAACCAATAATGTCTTCATCTTCCAAGTTTTTAATTTTAGATATTCCATAAAGAAATGACGAGAGGGGAGAGCCTGAGTTAGATTGCTGTCTATATGCTTCCATATTGCCGTTATGACTTTGTATTTTTTCCCAGGTCTTGTCGGTAGAGGCATCATCGACAACAATATGTTTTAATTCTATCCCTTTGGTATCCTGATCATTAACAGACAAAATACAAGCATTAATATACTTGGAAGCGTTATATGTCGGAGAAATGATATAAAACGGTACTTTCTGCGTCATATCTGCTCTAATCCCTCTATAATATGATTTAATTTTTTAAGTTGCCTGTTTATGTTATACCTTTCCATCGCTTTTCGTTTTGCTATGCTGATTTGCTGTTTTCGTTTATCTTCCAAGTTCTCATAATGTTTTAAAAGTGTAACAAAGTCATCTGTCCCATTAAAGGTAGCCACTTCCCCGAATCTTTTATCTGCCCCATAAAAGTTATGGATTAAAGGCAAAAGCCCGGAAGCTACACCCTCAACAATAGAATTCCCAAACGATTCAAATAGAGAAGTTGAAAGAATGTAGCCTTTGTCAGCAAACCATTTAGGAAGATCTTTGTTGTCTACCCATCCTTCAAAAAAAACAGTTTTCGACAAACCGAGTTTATTTATCATATCCGATAAATAAAGTTCATATCGTGGGTCTTGAAATTTGCCGATTATATGGAATGTATAATCCATGCTTTTTTTGTTCAAAATATCTGCCAGATAAAGAATCATTTGTGGATTTTTCTTATAATTTATCCAT
>JAXHUS010000505.1:0-3004 GCA_034189305.1 Thermodesulfobacteriota bacterium
TATTTATATTGGGTAATTTGTGGATTATATATTTTTCTATAAAAACCAGACCGGTGGTATCTATTTTCGGCATGGTAACAATAGGGTTGGGTATTTTATTTTTCTTATATTTTAATAAAAGGAATAAGGGCATGGTAACTGGTTGTATTCATAATTATTAGACTATTTTATCATATCTTTTTATCTCTAATTCACTGACAATTTTTAATCCTGACATCTCTTTTTTTAAAAGCGCTGTAAATACACCACAACCATTAATTTTGTCTCTTTTTCGATACGTATAATTTACCCCACAGGAAGGGCTGCCTTCCTTCAGGACAGCGAGGGTAAAAGGATAGTATCTGGCAACTTTTAATCCCTCATTTGCGCCTTTTATGAAATTCTCAGTCACTTCTTTTTTTCCTAAACTAAAAATTTTACTTTTATTTAAAAGGGCTGAATGACCGTCTCCTGAGGCAAAATAAGCCCTGGGCCTGGGAGTGGGTAGGCCGCCTAATTGTTCAGGGCATAAAGGGATAAATATTCTGTCTTTTAGAAAATTGAGCAGATTTTTCGATAAACAGTTCTTTCCGTCATAACGACAATTAATTCCCACAAGACATGCACTGACCAGGACAGGTTTAAATGAACCGGATGGATTGATCTCCGTTTCCCCTTTTTGTTATTTCACCAATTATAAAGCATTCCTGATTCATGCCTTTAAGTCGATCAACAATTTCCTGGGCATCCTCATTTTTTATCACTATGACCATGCCGATACCAAGGTTAAAGGTTCTAAACATTTCTTTCTCATCAATATTGCCTTTTTCCTGAATGAACTTAAATATTGTTGGTATCTCCCAGGAATCTTTTCTAATTTCAGCGCTACAACCTTTGGGTAATATGCGAGATATATTCTCAATCAACCCTCCCCCTGTAATATGTGCAATTCCTGAAATATTAAAATCCCGTCTTAAATTTAAGATACTCTTAACATAGATTTTTGTCGGCTTAAGCAGTATCTCTCCGATAGGAGTTTGTCCGAGTTCCGGCACAATACTTGAGACGTTTAATTTTAAATCTTCAAAGAGTAATTTTCTTACCAGAGAAAACCCATTGGCATGAATTCCATTTGATGCAAGGCCAATAATTCTATCCCCAACTGTAATTATTGACCCATCAATTATAGCATCTCTATCAACTATTCCCACTGCAAATCCTGATAAATCATACTCCTTTTCCTTATAGAAGAAAGGCATTTCAGCCGTTTCACCACCGAGCAAAGAACATCCGGCTTCCTTACATCCGGCAACAATTCCTTCTATAATATTTATCCCTATTTCAGATATTAATTTACCTGTTGCAAAATAATCAAGAAAGAAGAGTGGTTCAGCTCCATGGGAGACAATGTCATTAACACACATTGCAACAAGATCTATACCTATTGTATTATGAGTATTCATTAAAAAGGCTATTTTAAGTTTTGTCCCCACTCCATCAGTAGAAGCAACAAGAACAGGATTGGAGAATGAGTAAGTATGCAGGGAAAACAGCCCTCCAAAACCACCTATTCCTGAAATTGTTTCTGAACGTAATGTAGTAGATGCCATTTTTTTTATACTCTCAACAAAACTGTTGGAGGCATTAATGTCTACCCCTGCTTTTTTATAGTCTAATTTTTTGATACTATGCATTTAAAACCTTTTTTGTTTTCTATACCTCAACAAGTTCATAGTCTCTGGAACCCAAACCTATTTTTTCCCCATAGTCTAATTGAACCTCCCAGTTTATTTCAGGAAATATTCCGCGGAATTTGTCGCTGCCAGTTGCTAAATTGGTTTTCAAGATAGAGTTTATATTTCCAGGCTGTTGATTTATGAGGTCTACCCCTGCCTGGTCAATGGCAACCGGGTCCGTTGAAGATAGAATACCAATATCGGAAACTATAGGGGTGTCGCTATATCCATAACAATCACAATAAGGTGTAATATTCATTAGAAAGTTTAGAAAAACCGATTTATTTCGCTTGCCTTTTAGCGCGCCGTATGCATACTCCACCATCTTTTTTTGAAACATTTCGGCATTTTCATCCCATTGTATTTTAACAAAGCCGTAAGGACATATCTGGATACATTCACCACAGCCTATACATTTTTCAGGATCAATTTTAGCCTTCTGGTTCCAGAGGGAAATTGCACCTTCAGGGCACCAATCTATGCATTCACTGCAACCTTTACATTTTTTTCTGTTTATTTTTGGGGAGAGGTTTGAGTGTTGTGCAAGCTTGCCTGAACGGGCCGCGCAACCCATACCAAGATTTTTTAGAGTGCCGCCGAATCCGGAAAGTTCATGACCTTTAAAGTGGGTAAAGGCAATTAAACTATCGGCCTGTACAATCTCCGAACCAATATTAACCTCTTTATAAATATTGAGATCGATCTTTATCTTCCTTTCGGAATTTCCCCTTAACCCATCTCCTATTACGATAGGCACTCCCACTACTACCGGAACAAAACCATTTTCTATTGCAGTCATAATATGTGTGACTGCTTCCTGTCTTGATCCAACATAAAGGGTATTACAGTCTGTAAGAAATGGTTTCCCCCCGGCTTCTTTTATCCTGTCTACTAACCTTCGAACATAAATAGGACGTATGAAAGCATGATTGTGTTTCTCTCCAAAGTGAATTTTAATGGCTATTAGTTGATTTTTTTTGAACTTTTTAGTCAGTTCAACTTTGTTTAACAACCGGTCAATTTTTGAGAAAAGATTATTTTTTGGCGTTGTAGTGAGGCTTGCAAAATATACCTGGCTTTTCATCGATTCAAGTTAAGTCCTTAAGTGAGCTAAAGTTTATTAATATTTAACTTCAAACTTTTTTTTAGTGCCTAAGGTCATTTTTTAAATGAAATTTTCTATACACTCAAAATAGTCGTCTTTTTTAAAGGTTTAAATATTAAATAAATAATTATAAAATGTCAATAATAATAACTCACGGTAAATTTGTTCTGCTGGTGAAGCGCTG
>JAXHUS010000506.1:0-6929 GCA_034189305.1 Thermodesulfobacteriota bacterium
GACGGAAGTGAAGTGACTCAGCTTTTAGGCCCCATTTATATAAACGGTTGTGAAGACGGAAGTATAGAGCCTGTATGGGATAAAGATACCCCATGCTATAATCCCCTCCAGCCGATACTTTCTGGCAAAACACTGCTTTTCGGGGGTAAAAGCAGCAGTATTAATTTCATTGAGGAACCAAGCCGCCTGTTTCTGATGAATACTTCGTCAAAGGGGGAAATTAAAGGTCCAATCTCAAAAGTTGTAATTAAAGGTTCAAATAACTGGCAGATAGGGAATAATGTAATAATTGGAAGACCTGATATAAATTCTAACTGGAAAATCATAAATGGCAATATGGATGAAATAAAGACCAATTTAAATGGTATTCTGTCTAAAAATGGAAAGATATTTTTCGTTGAATCTATTTATAATAAAGAATCAAAAAATGTTCTTGGGCTTCATTTTACGGATAGCGGTAAAATAGTGGAGGTCAATTTAAGCGACCTGGAAACCACACTCGGCATTGAATCCTGGGGCAGGATATATAGTGTGAGCTATGATGGTTCAAAGATTATCGTTCCTTATAAGAATGGGACATCTATGTATCTTTCCTTAATTTCTTTTACGGACAGGTAAGTATTACATAACGGTTAATAGATAATCAGGGTCAATTACTATTGCAATAAAAAAAAGAGGAGTATAAAATAAAAAAGGTACAGGAAAGCATGAGCACTTCCCTGTACCTTTTCCTTAATTCAACAGCATCTGGGAACACGGGTCAGAAGAGGGGTATTTAATATCTATTCCCTGCCCTGATAACTGAACCCTATAAACTTTCACAGCTTATTTTATTCATTAATGTAAAAATTGCCGTGGATGAGAAAAGAGATCTTGCAGTAGTATTGATAAGCGGAGGAATGGATAGTTGTACCGTAGCAGCAATAGTAAATAGAGATTACAATATGGCATTTCTTCATGTAAAATATGGTCAGAGGACTGAAGCAAAAGAATCAAAGGCTTTTTTTGATATTGCTGAATTTTATAAAGTTGAGAGAAAGTTTGTAGTTGATATTTCATATCTAAAAGCTATAGGGGGGTCATGTCTTACTGATATTGAAAAAGAAATTCCTGATGCTAAACTTAATGGAAAAGATGTTCCGATTACTTATGTCCCATTTAGAAATACTCATCTCCTTGCTATTGCGGTTTCATGGGCAGAAGTAATTGGCGCAGGCAGAATTTTTATCGGGGCAGTGGAAGAAGATAGTTCCGGTTATCCTGATTGCAGGCAGATATTTTTTGATGCCTTTAATAATCTTGTGAAAATGGGAACCAGACCACAGACCTTTATAACGGTGGAGACGCCGTTGATCGGGATGAAAAAGGGAGAAATTGTAAAAAAAGGCATTGAACTTGGAGCCCCCCTTCATTTAACATGGTCATGTTATAAAGAGAACGAATATGCATGCGGTATATGTGATAGTTGTGTTTTAAGGCTTAAGGGTTTTAAAGAGGCCGGAATAAAAGATGAAATACAATATTTAACATAACAAAAATGGAAGATTTAACCATACTTGGAAAGAAGACCGATTATACCGGATCTCCATCAGAAGCAAAGCTTGAAACCTTTGAAAATAAGCACCTCAATAGGGACTATACCATTCAGCTTGTCTGTCCGGAGTTTACATCAATATGTCCAGTTACCGGTCAGCCGGATTTTGCAACTATCTATATTACATATGTACCTGATAAAAGATGTATAGAGTCGAAATCCTTAAAATTATATCTTGCATCTTACCGTAATACAGGAATTTTTAATGAACATGTAACAAATAAAATTTTGGATGATATTGTAAATATCTGTAATCCCATGTGGGCTGAAGTAGTTGGCAAATTCAACGTGCGCGGGGGAATCTCTATTAATATAACTGCAAGATATGAAAAAGAAAAAAGGTAATTCCTATAGGGAGAAAAATCATCTTTCGGGATTTTATAAAAGGAAATAGATTTTCCTAGAACAGGTATCCTTGAATATCCAGATTTGTTAGGCCTGCTTCCTTTGCCCATCGACAGGCTTCATAATATTCTTTACGGCTTATTCTCCTTGAAATTTCCGGATAAGCTATGGCTTTATACATTGGTCTATACTGGGACATGATATTGAGATAAGTGTCTTTAGGAAGGTTTTTCGCTATCCATTCGATTACCTCCTTTGATCCGCTCACCCCATTTGGCATAACCAGATGGCGCACCATCAATCCCCTGTATATAAGTCCGTCATCTGCCGGTTTTGCAATCCCGACCTGACGGTGCATTTCAAGTAAAGCTATTTTTGTTATCTCGGGATATGTTTCCGCCTCTGCCGAGTATTTTGCAGCCATTTTGCCGTCAAAATACTTAAAGTCAGGCAGGTAAATATCAATTATCCCGTTTAATTTTTTCAATATCTCCAGACATTCCCAACCGCAGGTATTGTAAACAAGAGGAAGTCTCAAACCTTTGTCTGCTGCAATATCAACGGCAAGAATAATATGTGGAGAGTAATGGGTGGGTGTAACGAAGTTGATGTTGTGGCATCCTATCTGTTGAAGATTGAGCATCATTTTTGCCATATCTTCAATGCTTTTATGCTCTCCTCTTCCTCCCTGGCTGATTTCCCAATTGATGCAAAAAACACACCTAAGCCCGCAGTTGGCAAGAAATATAGTTCCGGAACCCCCTCTTCCTACAAGGGGTTTTTCCTCGCCAAAATGGGGATGATATGATGAAATTTCAAGCTGAGAAGAAGCCTGACAGAATCCTTTATTTCCGTCAAGTTTATTAATGCCGCATTTTCTGGGGCAGAGTTTGCAGCTTTTCATTGTATCCCATAGTTCTTCCCCTCTCTTTTTCAACTCTCCACTTCTATGAAGTCTTAAATAGGCAGGTTCAAAATCCGGATCTATATTCGCATTTTCTTTATATGTAAGTGGTTCTTTCTTTTTATCATCAGGCTTATTAAACAGGGACGTTGAATTTTCCTTTTCCCTGCAACCGGAAAATAGTGAGGTAAAAGCAGAGCCTAATCCGTATATTGTTAAATAAAAGCATGTTTTAATAAACTTCCTTCTTGATTTTTTCTTCATCTGGAATTTCTCCTATTGTAAAAAATCTGGAAATCTTTTTTTCTACATTTTCTTATCCGATTGTGCGGCTTCAGGAAATTTTTTCAATAATGATTAAATATTGCTAATCGGTTCTTTGAAGTTTTTGCCAGAAGGGAAAATAATAAATTTTATTAAATTACTTAAGAAGCTTTTTTTAAGACGGGAGCGACGGGACTTGAACCCGCGACCTCCGGCTTGACAGGCCGGCGTTCTAACCAGAGCTGAACTACGCCCCCCTATTAATAACCATTGCAACCTTTTTCAAATACCTATTTTGTCCAATTTCTTTGTTGTGCCCGCATTTTAATAATTGAGATACAAATGTGTATACCTGCAACCAAAATTTCTGACTCATTACACTAATATACACTCTGGTATTTTATAGGTCTACCATTAAGTATATAATGGGCGGAACAGGGCTTGAACCTGCGACATCCGGCTTGTAAGGCCGACGCTCTCCCAACTGAGCTATCCGCCCTTAAATACATTATGTTATCAGACCTTTACAGGTATTGTCAAGATAATTAAATTTCTGATTTTCCTGAATTTTAAGAGACCCCTTTGTTTCCGAGGAAAAATTGGCCCGGGCAGTTGGGACGATCTTTGGGGTTAGCAAGAAAGAGAAAATTTGCCTTTATATATGGAAAGGGTGAACTGTTAACAGAATTTAAATTGTAAAATTGCTTAAACTTTTTTTTTGGGTTTATATATGCAATACGGCTCCTCTTCCAAATAGTCATTAAATCTGTAATAAGCCCTTGCCCTGCACCCGGAACAAATATTCTTATATTCACATATCCCACATTTGCCCTTTAAAAGGTCCGGATTTCTGAGCTGTGTAAAAATACCGGATTTTTCCCATATTTCTTTAAGGGGCTTTTTTGTTATATTGCCTGAAGATACTGGAAGGTAACCACAGGGAAACACCTCCCCGGTATGGGAAATAAAACAAACTCCGGTTCCGGCAAGACATCCTTTTGTAACGGCCGCCATCGCATTTGAATGGGTCTTTAACCCTTTCCCTTGGACGCTTCCCCTCTGGTGAATAATACGATAGTATTGAGGAGCGCAAGTTGCTTTAATTTGAATTTTTCCTTCTTTCTCTATTTCATAAAGCCAGGTTAACACCTTTTCGTATTGTTCCGGTTCCATCATCTCTTCATCAACAATCTCTACTCCGCAACCAACAGGAACCAGCATGAAAAAATGAAGAGCTTCGGCTTTCAGCTTTAATGCAAGATTATACAAATCCTTAATCTCATTTCTGTTTTTTCGTGTTATGGTACTATTGATCTGGGTACTTATTTTTACCCTGTTTAACTGTTTTAAACCGTCTATTGCCTTCTTAAAGGAACCCGGAATTTTTCTAAAATTGTCATGAGTTACCTCATGTGCCCCATCCAAACTAACTGACACCCTCTGTATTCCTGATTCAGCAATATTTTTAGCAATATCTTCCGTAATCAAGGTTCCATTTGTGGCTAAAGCGGTAATAAGACCTAACTCTCCGGCTTTATTGGCAATCTCAAAAATATCAGGCCTGAAAAGTGGCTCTCCTCCGCTTAAAATCACAATGGGCCTTCCGACCTCAACAATATCTTCAAGAAGTCTGAATGCCTGAGATGTAGTTAAATCATTTTCTGAGAGTTGTTTATCTACTTTTAATCGACGACAGTGTATACATTCTAAATTACACCCTATTGTTGTTTCCCAGAAAATAAGCCTCATCTCATATTCTCTATTTTGCAAATTTCTTCTATCCAACCTTTTACCACCAATTAAAGTTAATCATTTTTTTATATTTAAAATTTATCATAAGTAATTTAAAATTAATATATTTAGGTTATAAAAATGCGAAATTTAAAGCTGATTATCGAATATAACGGGAAGAATTACTTCGGCTGGCAGACCCAACCGGAAAAGCCTACAATACAAAAGACTATTGAGAAGGCCTTAGAAAAAATCCTTAATCATAATGTATTATTAATTAGCGCCGGAAGAACTGACAGGGGAGTCCATGCGCTGGCACAGACCGGTAATATTACAACTACAAACCCTATTGAAGTTGAGAAACTCCTTAAGGGTTTAAACAGTCTGCTGCCAGAGGATATCATAGTAAAAAGTATACAGGAAGTTGATAAGGATTTTCACTCCCGTTATCATGCAAAAAGCAGAGTATATGAATACCATATATGGAATAATCCTATTCCTTCGGTATTTTTTCATCCCTTTTGCTGGCAAATAAAGAAGAAGTTAATGTTTGAATCTATGGAGGGGGCAATTCAATTTATTCTGGGAGAGCATAATTTTACTTCATTTAGGGCATCAGATTGTGATAGCGTTTATCCTGTAAGAAACATCTTACACTGTTCATTTAAGATAAATAATCCCCATATTATCTTTTCTATTGAAGCCAACGGATTTCTTCGCCATATGGTTCGAAATATAATTGGAACCCTTGTAGACATTGGCAAAGGCAAAATACAGGTTCCGGAATTCAAATTAATATTAGAGGCGGAAGATCGCACAAGGGCGGGTATTACGGCCCCTGCAAAGGGACTCATACTTAAGGAGGTAAAATATTAATGGGATTATGATCTGCAATATTTTTGGAAGGCTCCTTGCCAAAACTTTTTTATATGAACATGGTCAGCCTGTTATAGTCAGGAAACTCCTGTATGGTTATTTATTGACAAATACTTTTATTTGGCATATATTTGTTTTAATTTAATAGTTTTGAATGTTTACATAAAATTTAAGGTGTGAGGAGATACAAATGTATATTAAAAAAGGGTTAGTTTTTTTTATATTAGTTTCTTTTATTGCCGCAGGGTGTGCAGGCACGAGGGAAATAGTTAAGGAAAGAAAGAAAACAACAATTGGTGCGGTAGCCGGAGCAGTAACCGGCGCCGGAGTTGGCTATGCCGCGGGAAAAGGAAAGGGTGCTGCAATTGGTGCAGTAGTAGGCGCTATTGCAGGAGGTAGTATCGGCCATATGATGGATAAACAGGAAAGAGAATTCAGAGAAGCTCTCGCTGCATCTGAAAGTGCATCAATTCAAAGGGTAAAGGAAGCTGAACAGGAAGCCATCATTCTAACATTCAAGTCGGATACGTTGTTTGGTTTCGATTCGGCGATTATAAAACCGGAGTTCTACAGCGAAATAGATAGGGTAGCATCAATTCTTAACCGTTATTCCCAAACAAATATTCGGATCGAGGGTCATACTGACAGTACGGGAGATGAAACATATAACCTGAAACTTTCCGAACGACGTGCTGATGCTGTAAAAAATGCACTTGTTGCCAAAGGTGTCGACACTGCAAGAATTACGATTGTAGCCCTGGGTGAATCTAAACCTGTTGCAAGCAATGATACAACCGAAGGCCGTCAACAGAATAGGCGTGTTTCTATTATTGTTGTTCCTGTACAAACTTAATCTCAATTAAAAGGTAATGCTGATTCTATAAAAGTACCCGGCAAAGAAGATAGATGATAGATCATCTGCTTTTTGGCCTACCTGTTTTCGTCATTACCTGGCCATAGTTTTTACTATTAATAAAACCTCCTGTCCTTTAAAATTGGAATATTTGGAGGATTTCCTGGAGTAAAATGTTTGAGCCTGACATGGAAATTTGGTAAAAATGTATTTAAATTATATATCCGATAACAGTGGAATAATGGATAGTAAAAAAGGGAACCCTGTTCAAAAAAATATAATATGATTATATGATCATTTATTAATGAAAAAGTAATGTATTTTTAGAGGGTGTCAGGATACTAAAAATTGATGGATAAGAC
>JAXHUS010000507.1:0-6672 GCA_034189305.1 Thermodesulfobacteriota bacterium
TGCCCACAGTTTTTTGCTGGCAACTCCCACATATCTTCTAAGACAACTGGAAGTGGCAAAAGAAATTGGTCTTGATCCCCATAAATTAAAAATAGACAGACTTTTAATGTCAGGGGAACCCGGTTATTCTGTCCCTGCAACCCACAAGCTTCTTCAGGACGGCTGGAATGCACAACCCCACGAACACATGGGAACAACTGAGGTGGGGGGCCCCGTGCTTTTTTCCTGCGAATATTTAGCAGATGAAGAAGAACCTTCTGATCACATTAATGCTGATTACTGGCTGGTAGAGGTTTTAGATAAAGAAACATTACAACCTGTTGAAAAGGACAAAAATGGTGAAAAAACGGGTATATCATGTATAACCTCCCTTACTCAATTTGGAATGCCGGCTGTAAGGCTTTTAATTGGTGATTATCTTACTGTTGTGGAAGGGGAAAAATGCGGCTGCGGCCGTACCCTGCCAATTGTAAAGGGCGGCCTGAAGACAAGACCTGAAGATGTAATTATTATAAAAGGGGTAAATATTTATCCTGCTTTAATTGAAAATTCTGTAAGGTCTATGGAAGGGTTGTCTCCGGAATATCGGATAAAAAAGACAAGCCTGGGAGCCACCGTTTTAATTGAGGCAGGAGAAGACGCTCCCGAAGAGCTATATGAAAAGCTTGCAAAAAATCTTCAGGAGGATATTAAAATAAAAACTTCAGTTACCCTTGATGTGGAGATAAAATCTCCGGGCTCTATACCAAAAGAGGAGACAAAAACAAAAAGAATAATCAAAGAATAAAAATGAAGGACATTTTTGAGGATTTATCAAAGGAAGAATTAATAAAAGTTTTAAAGATGTTTGCTAAAAATTGGCTTACCGTTGATGGTCTGTGGTTTTCCCTTGTTGAAGGCGAATTTGGCCTTGACACGGCCCTTAGACTGGATGAAAAGATGTGGGAAAGGAATTCTCAAATAGAAGCAAAAAGGATAAAAGAGACTTTAAAAATTAATGAAAAAGGTGTGAAGGGTGTTGTGAAAGCCTTTAACTTTTTAACGAGCTTACCCGCGTTTAATTATAAATTGGAAGTTATTGACGATAAAAAGGCGGTCTTTTCTGTTACAGGTTGTGTTCCTCAGGAAATGAGGCTCAGGGCAGGGAAAGAATTGTTTCCATGCAGAAATGTCACGATAATATTGTTTTCAAATTTTGCAAAGGTTATTGACCCTGATGTAAAGATCAGATGTATATTCTGTCCCCCTGAGAAGAAAAGGGGCAGTATTTGGTGTAAGTGGGAATTGTATTCTAATCAGGAATAAAGAAAAAGATGAATAAAAGCAGGAAAAAGGAGAAGAAATGAAGCAAGAATATTCGGTTATAGGAAGACCTGCCTCACCTCTGGAGTCAGATCGAAAGCTTACGGGAAAACTTAAATTTACTCCGGATATAACCCTTCCAAGAATATTGCATGGAAAGGTATTGAGGAGCCCCCATGCCCATGCCAGAATTTTAAATATTGATACAAAAAGGGCCAAAAAACTTCCCGGAGTAAAGGCAGTCGTTACTGGAAAAGATACTCTGGGAAAAAAATATGGATTTCAGTGGGCCAGAGTTGGTGACAGGTGGCTTGAAGAGGGTATAGAAGACAAATACCCCATATGTATGGATAAAGTTTTTTTTGTGGGGGATGAAGTAGCAGCTGTAGCTGCCACCA
This sequence comes from Thermodesulfobacteriota bacterium, assembly GCA_034189305.1. Taxonomy (GTDB): domain Bacteria; phylum Desulfobacterota; class WTBG01; order JAXHUS01; family JAXHUS01; genus JAXHUS01. The sequence continues at coordinate 1,701 of JAXHUS010000507.1, forward strand.
GTGAGGATATTGCCGAAGAAGCTCTTGATTTAATCGATGTGGAATATGACCCCCTTCCTGCGGTATTTGATCCTGAAGAGGCCATGAAGGAGGGCGCTCCTCAACTTCATGAACATGCCCCAAATAATATTTTTGAAAGACCAAGGAATATAATGTATGGGGATGTTGAAAAGGGCTTTGGAGAATGTGACCACATACGGGAGGATGTAATAAAGCTTATGGCACCGATTCACGCCTTTATAGAACCTATCTGTTCTATAGCGCAATATGATTCAATTTCAAAAACCTTGGAAGTGTGGTCAACTACTGAAGTGCCCCAATGGACTCGAACGTGCCTTTCTGAACTCCTTGATATGTCCCTTAACAATATAACTGTTAATAAACCCCTCCTTGGGGGAGGTTTTGGTGGTAAAACCCTTATGTTCCCTTCTGATTATATTGCTTCCCTTCTTTCTATAAAGAGCGACAGACCTGTAAAAATAACGTTAGATATGAATGAAGTATTTATGGCAAACCATAGAAGATGTGAATATATATTTAAAATCAAGACAGGTGTAAAAAAGGATGGAACTCTAATTGCCAGAGATGTCAGCATTATTGGCAATGGTGGCGCCTATTGCCTTGTGGGAATACTTCTGGTTACCGCACCTGTTTTATATCTTCATGTTCCCCTTAAGATTCCTCATTTTAGAGCTAATACAAGAAGAATATATACCAATACCCCTCCCTGTTCCGTATTAAGAGGGGCAGGACACGATGCCGGCACCCTTGCTGATAATATTCATATGGATTTGATCGCCCATGACCTTAATATGGATCCAATAGAAATCAAGATGAAAAACCTATATAAGAAAGGGGATATAACTCCTTTAGGATGGAATTTAAGGGCATATAGTATGAAAGAATGTCTTGAAAAGGTAATGGAGGAATCGGGCTGGAAGGAGAAGTGGGGAAAACTTCCTCCAAATCATGGTATTGGCATTGGAGATTGCGTGGATATAGTAAGTATGGGTATCCCTCCGGGACATCATGTTCCTGCTTTAATAAAACTACATGATCATGGAAAGATTACATTAACTATTCCGAGCTGGGAGATGGGACAATCTTATGATGTTGAATGTGCTATGATTGCATCAGAAGTTTTAGGGACAAAGGTGGAGGATTTTCAATTTGGATATACAGGTACAAATGATTTTCCTGTAGAATCCGGTGGGCCAAACGAGGGCACCTTTGGTACGCAGGCAATATATGAGGCAGCACAGGATGCAAAAAAGCAGCTTTTCGATTTTGTTGCCCACAGATTGGAATGTAATGAAGATGATCTGGAATCCAGGGATAGAAGAATATTTGTTAAAGGAAGCCCGGATAAGGGAATGGGTTTTTTTGAGGCGGTAAAGGAACATGCCATAGAGAAAGGGGTTCCAATTATAGGAAGAGGCTCTCATTATTGTGGAAAGGAGTTAATGGCAATATTTAACAAGGAAAGAAGAGGTGGTGATATTGCTGAGGGATATACATATGGAGCCTATGTAGCAGAATTAGAAGTGGATCCGGAAACCGGGAATGTAAAAGTACACAAAATGACCTGCGCATGGGATGTAGGTCAGGCCATAAATACCCTGGCAGTTGAGCAGCAGTTAGAAGGGGGGGCGTTAATAGGAATGGGAACTGCTTTATGGGAAGGCTTGATATATGGGAAAGATGGAAGTCCTAACACCTCTTTCTTAAAATATAAACTGTGCAGGTCCGTCAGCGCCCCGGATATAAAACCGGTTATAGTTGAAATTCCTGAACCTACGCAATGTTTTGGTATGAAATCCTGTGGTATGGGGAGCATGCACCCTGCCCCGGGAGCTCTCTACAGCGCTGTTTTAGATGCCACAGGTGCAGCATTAAATAGAATACCTTTGACTCCAAACGTTATTTGCGATGCCATAAAGAAAAAGGGGAAAGGAAGGAAAAATAATACGAATACCCACATTTGAATTTTTATCACTTAGAGATTAGAAAATGCAGTTTTCTTTTTAATAAAAGAGGTTATTAAAAAGAATAATTTCCTAACGTTTCAATGATATGAATTTTGCAAAAGGTTCTGAATATAAAATAAAAGGAGGAAAATTATGTCGGAATACTCGGTAATAGGTAAACCTGCTCCACCTCTTGAGGCAGATCGAAAGCTTACGGGAAAACTTAAATTTACTCCGGATATAACCCTTCCCAGAATGTTGCATGGAAAAGTATTGAGGAGCCCCCATGCCCATGCCAGAATTTTAAATATTGATACGAAAAGGGCCAAAAAACTTCCCGGAGTAAAGGCAGTAGTTACAGGAAAAGACACCCTGGGGAAAAGATACGGTTTTCAGTGGGCCAGAGTGGATGGCGAATGGCTTGAAGAGGATATGGAAGATAAATATCCCATATGTATGGATAAAGTGTTTTTTGCAGGTGATGAAGTAGCGGCAGTGGCGGCAATAAGTGAAGATATTGCCGAAGAGGCCGTTGATTTAATTGATGTGGAATATGAACCCCTTCCTGCGGTATTTGACCCTGAAGAGGCCATGAAGAAGGGTGCTCCTCAACTTCATGAACATGCCCCAAATAACATTTTTGAACGGCCAAGACACATATTTTATGGGGATGTGGAAAAAGGTTTTAAGGAGTGCGACCACATAAGGGAAGATATAATAAAGCTTATGGCACCTATTCATGCTTTTTTAGAACCCGTTTGTTCCATAGCAAATTATGATTCAATTTCAGGAAAACTGGAACTATGGTCGACAACTGAAGTGCCTCACTGGAACAGGCTGTGTCTTTCAGAACTCCTTGATATTCCCCTTAAGAATGTAACCGTCCATCAACCCCTTCTCGGGGGAGGATTTGGTGGTAAAACATTAATGTTCCCATCTGACTATTGTGCTTCCCTTCTTTCTATAAAAAGCGGCAGGCCTGTAAAAATAACCCTTGATATGGAAGAAGTATTTATGGCTAATCACAGGAGATGTGAATATGTATATAAAATAAAGACAGGTGTAAAAAAGGATGGAACTCTAATTGCCAGAGATGCAAAAATAATTGGTAATGGCGGTGCTTATTGTCTTGTGGGCATACTTCAGGTTACAGCACCTTCATTATATCTGCATGTTCCCTTTAAGATACCTCATTTTAGAATTGAAACAAGAAGGATATATACAAATACCCCGCCATGTGCTGTGTTTAGGGGGGCGGGACATGAAACGGGAACGTTTGTTGACAATATCCATATGGATTTGGTTGCCAATGACCTTGATCTGGACCCTATGGAATTCAGGATGAAAAATTTATACAAAAAGGGTGATATAACTCCTTTAGGCTGGAGTTTAAGGGCATATAGCATGAAGGAATGCCTTGAAAAAGCAATGGAAGCATCAGGTTGGAAGGAAAAATGGGGAAAACTTCCTCCGAATCACGGTATTGGTGTTGGAGATTGCCTGGATATTACAAGTATGGGTATTCCCCCGGGCCATTTTGTTCCTGCCTTAATAAAGCTTCAGGAAGATGGAAGGATTAATCTCAATATTCCCAATTGGGAAATGGGTCAATCGTATGAAGTAGCATGTGCTATGATTGCCGCAGAGGTTTTAGGGATAAAGTTGGAGGATTTTGAATTTGGCAGTACCGGAACAGGTGATTTTCCTATGGAAATTGGAAGCCCCAATGAAGGTACATTTGGCACCCAGGCAGTATATGACGCGGCAAAGGATGCAAAAAGGCAGCTTTTTGAATATGCTGCAATGAAATTGAAATGCCGAGCTGAAGATCTGGAATCTAAGGATCGGAAAATTTTTATCAAAGGAAAAGCAGAAAAGTCATTGGATTTTTTTGAAACGGTAAAGGCATATGCATGGGATAAAGGAGTCCCAATCATAGGTCAAGGGTCTCATTATTGTGGAAGGGACTTAATGGCAATTTTTAGAAAGGAAAGAAGGGGTGGTGATATTGCTGAGGGGTATACTTTTGGAGTTTATATAGCTGAAGTAGTGGTGGATCCGGAAACCGGAAATGTAAAGGTAGATAAAATGACATGTGCATGGGACTGTGGTCAGGCTATAAATACCCTGGCTTTGGAACAGCAGATAGAAGGAGGGGCGTTAATGGGAATGGGGTCTGCTCTCTGGGAAGGAATGATTTATGGTAAAGAGGGAAGCCCTAACAATTCTTTTTTAAAGTATAAACTCTGCAGGTCCGTTAGTGCCCCGGAGATAAAACCGATTATAGTTGAGGTGCCGGAGCCTACACAATGTTTTGGTATGAAATCATGTGGTATGGGGAGCTGGCATCCTGCCCCCGGCGCTATCTACAGCGCTGTCTTAAATGCCACCGGTGCCCAGATAAGAAAGGCACCTATAACTCCGGAGACAATTCAGGGTGCTTTAAAAAAATAGTAAAAAGGAGGAATGATAATGAGAATACCCAAATTTGAATATTTAGCACCAAAAAAATTGGAAGATGCAGTTTCTTTTTTAAAAAAGTATAAAGGAGATATAAAAGTAGTTGCAGGGGGCACAGACCTTATAGTGAATATGAAACAAAGAACAATAACCCCGAAATATTTGATCAACTTAAAAGAGATAGCTGATCTGGACTTTATTAATTATAAAAAGAATGATGGATTAAAAATTGGAGCCCTTACCGCCCTAAGGACCATTGAGAAATCCGGAGTAATCAGAGAAAAATTTCCTGTTATTGCAAAAGCAGCCCATGAAGTAGCTTCGGTTCAGATTAGAAATGTGGGTACTCTGGGAGGGAATATATGTTTAAATACCAGGTGCTGGTATTATAATCAGCCCCTTTACTGGAGAAAATCATTTCCCTTTTGTTTTAAAGTAGGGGGAGACTGCTGCAATGTGGTCAAAAAAGGTAAACAGTGTTATGCCTTATTCTCTGCCGATACAGTCCCCGCTTTAATAGGGCTTGATGCAAAAATAAAGGTGGT
>JAXHUS010000508.1:0-2513 GCA_034189305.1 Thermodesulfobacteriota bacterium
CGGCAAATAAATTGAGGTTTGTTTCAAATTCTTTATCCTTTTTTTGAAAAGGTGAAATGAGATTCTTCTGAAGAAAAGTTTTTGCTTCTTTTAAGTCATAAATTTTTTGTATATTTTCTATGGCTATTTCATCTTTGGTTTTTATGTTCCTTAAAACAATTCCTTTTCCTTCATTTCCAGATAAAATTTCTTTTTTATTCACTACTCCATTTTTATATATGGGCTTAAGAAAAGTTATAATTTGATCTTTGATAACAGGATGGAAGTTATATCTTTTTAACGCTTTAAAAGAAGCATCATGAATTTCTACTCCTATAATTTCCTCAAATTTTTCCCTGCCTAAACTTAACTTTCCAGAAAGCACTGGATTATTATAAAAAGTATAGAAATAAGAAAAGACGATATCCATCCTATTTTTTATCTCTAAAAATATATCCGGATCATTATCAAAAATTAAAGAAACGTTGCTTTTTGCATCCATTCTCCTTTTTTGGGTAGAAACTTGATCCTCTACAAGAAAGTTCTGCGGTGCCTTTATATTCTTTGATGCAATATCACCGGCGTGATAATTTAAAGAAAGGTTTACCACCTGGGGAGATATAATAAGGGTTAATATGAATCCAACAAAAATCAGAAGGGATAATTTATATATATTTGAATTTTTATAAATTATCTCCCAGAATACTTTATTGTGAACCCTGTTGTATATTTTAATTATCTTTTTCTTTATGCTTTTATCAGAATTATTTTTTATTATCATAAAACTCATATGCTTTTATAATTTCCTGTACTAAAGGGTGCCTTACCACATCTTTTTCGGAAAAGTAGATAAAGCCTATGTCAGAAATATCCTTTAGAATCATTTTGGCTTCAACAAGACCCGAATTAATATCCTTTGGCAAGTCAATCTGCGTTATATCTCCGGTGATAATTGCTTTAGTATTAAAGCCAAGTCTGGTTAAGAACATCTTCATCTGTTCGGGGGTTGTATTTTGTGCCTCATCAAGAATTACAAAGGAATTGTTTAACGTTCTGCCCCTCATAAATCCAAGGGGAGCAACCTCTATAACCCCCCTTTGCAGCATTTTCCCAACTTTATCAAAGTCCATCATGTCATGCAAAGCATCATAAAGAGGCCTTAAATAAGGGTTCACCTTTTCATACAGATCTCCAGGCAAAAAACCTAATTTTTCCCCTGCTTCTACTGCGGGCCGGGCAAGAATTATTCTTTCAACCGAATTCTTTTTTAAGGCTGAAACCGCCATGGCCATTGCAAGATAAGTCTTACCAGTTCCGGCAGGCCCTATTCCTATTACTATGTCGAATTTTTTTATTGCTTCAATGTATTTTTTTTGTACCAGACTTTTTGGTGTTATCGCCCGTTTTTTAGCTGACAGATAGACCGTGTTCATAAATATATCTTTTAGTTTTATCGACTTATCAGCACTCAGTATACGTATTGCATAATCGATATCCTGATAATAAACCGGATATGATTCAGCTAAAAGGGAGTATATCTCATCCAAAATCTTCTCAGTTAGTTGAACATCTTCAAATCCGCCTGAAATGGTAAATTGATTACTTTTAACCCGGATTTTTACCCCTAAAAGGTTTTCTATCCTTTTAATATTCCTGTCCTTTTCTCCGATTAAGAGGCTGGCCAACTCAAGGTTATCAAAGATTTTTTTTACTATTACCTCCTTCTGTTTATTTACAACTAAATTTTTTTCTTTTACTTGCGTGTACATTCCTTTAGAATAAATATTATTTAGATCTTAAAAAGAAATACTTTAAGCTGCTACATGTTTTATTGATTGCGTTTCTTATTTTCCTGTGATTTGTATCAAAATTTTTCGATTGCGAGGACGATTATCAAAGTCAATCAATACTATTTGCTGCCAGGTTCCGAGAATCATTTTCCCGTTATTCAATGGAACCGTCAAGGATGGGCCTAAAAGACTTGCACGTACATGAGAATAACCATTACCATCTCCCCAGCGAAGATTATGCTCATAATGAATATTTTCAGGAACAAGTCTTTCAATTGCTTGTTTTAAATCATTAAGAACACCACTTTCAAATTCAATAGTTGTTATTGCAGAGGTGGAACCGGAAATAAAAAGTAAGACCTGACCTTCTTTTATGTTCATATTTTCAACAATTTTAGAAACCTTTTGGGTTAGATTGATAACATCTGTGCCGGCTTTAGTTTCTATCTCTATTGTGTCTTTTTTAATTTCCATATAAACTCAAAAATTTACGATAACAACGAGCATGAAAAAAGAATACAGAATTTAGGGGGGGATAATTTCTTTTATAAACTCTTTGTTCCCACCGATAAATTCTTGCTTCTGAATTCTTTATTTTCATATAAAAAGTCTGACTGCAAACCAACCTTGACTAAAAGGATTTTTCTCATATATATTTGTTATACTTAAAAATTAGTATATTTTTATCTTTATCATAGAGATTTAGATTATGCAAGGTGATTTTATATCCTCTCAAAAGGAAGA
>JAXHUS010000509.1:0-9762 GCA_034189305.1 Thermodesulfobacteriota bacterium
TAATATTTTGGAGGGGCAATAATTGGTAATTCCAGTTTTCAGTCTTATCCTTTATTAAAGCCGTCCTGGGTCTGTATAGGCAGATATCCCTGATATACAGGGTTCTTCCAAAAAGTGCTGGAAGGAAATAATTTATCTTTATTTGATGTACATCAAAAATTTTTTCTTTGCCAACATTCAATTTAACTCTCTTGAGGATTATATTTGTTAAAATATTTCCCTCAATGTTTTCCAGTACCAGCTGGCATTGCATCCTGTTTTGTATCTCGTATACAATTAACCTTTTTATTCTTTCCCTGGAAAAATCACTCTGTAAAAAGACTAAAAGTGATAAAACCATCACAAAAAGAATTGCGAGAGTATAGCTAAATACTCTTATTAGTAGCCTGACCATTAATCTTCTATTTCCTGATTTTAATATTCCTTTATATGCCAGTATTTAAACTTAGACTAAAATGCATGTCCTATACTAAAATGAAATCTGAACAGGCTTAAATCCTGTTCATGGAGCGGGTTAAGAGGAAATGCCAGATCTATTCGTATGGGTCCTATCAGAGTTTTATATCTAAGTCCCCATCCAGCAGAAAATTTTAAACCGCTTATATTGAAGTCGAAACTATCCCTGTAAACATTTCCAATATCAAAGAAAAACACACCTTTAAGTTCCCTGTAAAAAGAATGTCTTAATTCCAGACTTCCTTCCACGAGGGAATGTCCTCCTATAGGGTCGCCCTTTTTGTCTAAAGGCCCAAGCTCTTGAAATGGATATCCCCGTACACTATTACTGCCACCAGAAAAAAATCTTTTAAATATGGGTACATCCTGGGTATTCCTATAGGGTTTTATAAATCCAAACTTTAATCTTGCAGCAAGGGTAATGCCCGGCACTATCTTTCTGTACATCCTGACTCCTGTTACTCCTTTAATATAGTCCTCTTCTGAACCAAGGAGAAAAGTAGCCGGTTCCAAAAATGCAGAACATACCAGCCCTTCTTGAGGATCGATGTTATTTTTCACTGTATCCAGCCTGAAACCTATTTCCCCACCAGATATCCAGTAAAATTTGTCCCTTTTGGTCTCCTTTAACTCCTGGATAACTGTCTTACCAACACTTACGGGCCTGTTCAGTTCTAACTTATAAGAAACAAAACCTTCTAAATTTTTACCTAATGTCCTTCCAATCTTTATACTGGACAAAATCTTTTCATTGGTATAACTTTCCAGATACTCCCTATCAATCCCGAAATGGATCCCAAGGCTGGAATTTTTATCCAAGAAGTAAGGCTGGTTAAAATCTGTGGTTATACTCCGAATTAACAATGAATATTTAGATGCAACAGAAAGACTTTTTGCTGCTCCGAAAAAATTTTTGTGATCCCATGCTATTTGAAATCTAAATTCATCTTCATCACCATATCCAATGCCCACCTTCAGTGTCTTTTTTTTTATCTCTTCAATGCTAATCTGTATAGGAATTTTAGTATTCCTCTGGACAACTTTCGGACTAATAACAACTGATTTAAACAGCCCCAGTTTATAGATATTCTGCTGGCTTTCGTAAATCTTTGTAAGGGAAAATATATCCCCTTCCTTAAAAGTCAGTTCTTTCAAAATGGTTTTGCTCTTTACCCCCTTATTTCCAATGATAGTAACAGATCCAAAATATTGAAGCTTGCCAGTATCCAAATTAAATGTTATGGTTGCCTTAAAGTGCCGTTTATCTACAATAGCCTTACCCAAAACCCCTGCATAAAAGTATCCATGGTTTACCAGAAGTTTCCGAATCTCTTCTTTTGACTTTTCATAATCATTAACTTTAAAGGGTTCCCCATCCTTGCATAGGATTACATTTAAAAGTCTTTCCTTCCATTGTTTTTTTTTAAAATTATTAAAATTACGAATATTAATATTTATTTTACCTATCAGTGTTGGTGCCCCTTCATTGACTATAATCTCCACATCAATTATCTTCTTTTTGAAATCTTTACTCAATCTGTATTCCACAATAACATGATAATACCCATTGTTTTTATAGAAATACTCAATCCTTTCAATGTCCTCCTTGAGTATTCGTTCATCAAAAACAGGTTTTGGGCAGCCCGGCTTCCTTGATGGCTTTTTGGTTATGATCTCCTTGTTGATGTCATTTATGAAATTCCTTTGTACGCCGGTGAATTTAATGCTTTTTATATATAATACCTCATCTGTATTGGGCCATACGTCCCCCTTTATAAATAATAATACAACAAGGGAAAAAATTGTTTCTAAAAAAAATCTTTCCCTGTATTTTAGTGGGGAAATTTCAAATGCCCAAAAATATAAGGATTTTCTAAAATTGGTAGATTTAAATGGTGACATAATAAATCCATATCATTGATATTCCCCTGTGCTTCTGTAATAAGGATGTAGCTTCAATTTTTCAGAATTATCTACTTTTTCTCACTTTTTTTCAAGAATATTGATTGTAATAACGATTCTGTGCAGAATTTGAAGCATGTTTTTATTAAACTGTATTTAAAGTCTATGAAATAGGGATTTCTATAAAATTTTATGGAATAAGATAATAAAGGTATGCCCCATAAAACACCAATAAAAAAACGCCTTCCCATCGGCTGAGTAAAAAGCCTGTTCTTGTAATAGGCAGAAGCAAAATTGCCGCTACTATCATCACAATAAGGTCAACAGGACTTATGCCTCCAATTTCTATAGGACTTACAAGGGATGCAATGCCTAATATTCCTAAGATATTAAAAATATTAGAACCAACTATGTTTCCAATGGCAATGTCCTCTTCTTTTTTTATTGCAGCCATTAAGGATGTTGCCAGTTCTGGCAGACTGGTACCCAAAGCCACAATTGTAAGGCCGATTACAGCCTGGCTGATATTTAATGCACTGGCAAGGGAAACAGCACCCCAGACAAAAAGTTTAGCCCCTAAAACAAGCATTACAAATCCAGACAATACAAATAAATAGGCAAATAAAAGCTTTACTTCCTGTTTACAAATTGTATCTATCCCAATCTCCTTATTCGATTCATTGAATTCTTTTCTGGCCTGATATACACTGTAAACTGTGTATGTTATTATACCCAAAACAAAGCAAATGCCTTCAAACCTTTCCAGTATTCCATCCATAAGCAGTAAAGCCAAAACCAGAGATACAGCTATCATAATAGGTATTTGCATACGAATAACCTGGACATGCACCTGTAACGGTCTTATTAGTGCTGATAAACCCAGAATCAAGGCAATATTGCAGATATTGGATCCAATAACATTTCCTAACGAAATCCCAGCATTTCCATCAAGGGAAGCACTTACACTTACTGCCAGTTCCGGACAGCTTGTTCCAAAAGCTACTACAGTAAGCCCTACTACAAGGGGGGTTAAGCCCAGACGGAAAGCAAGGGCAGTGCTTCCCCGTATTAAACTTTCCCCTCCAGCATAAAGAAAGAATATACCGCCAACTAAAAGGAAAAAAATTTCCATGGATTTAAGTTATTTCTCCAGGACCAATAATTCCCCCGGATATTACAGCCTTGAGAGCATCTTCTACACTCCATCCGGGATCCCTTGTTTCAGATTCTTTTACCACAACCATTGTTCCTGATGTTGGATTTGGAGGTGTCGGTATAAAAACCTTAAGGAGTTTTTCAGCACTATTTTTTCTGTCGATAATTGTTCCGGTTACAAAACCAATTGTCCAGATTCCAGGCTTAAGATATTCTACCAGCACGGCTCGTCTAAACACTTGCTTCTCTGGCAGGGAAAGGGTAACTGCAAGCTGCTGTCCAATTTTGTATGTGGTCTTGATTAACGGAATACGTTCGGTAATTTTTTCAATTATGCCAAGGAATTGCTTTCCAATTAAATTACTTGCTGTAATACCAATAACGTAAAGTATAATAATTACCAATAAAATGCCTATACCAGGAAAACTGAATCCTGTAATTTTATCCATCATTCCTGTAAACCGTTTGTCAATTGTGCTGTAAATAAATTTAATCGCAAAAAATGACAGGGCAATTGGGATAATTGCAAAAAAACCTCTTAAAATATATGTTTTTATGTGTTGAATAATAGCTTTCATACCTCAATCACCCTCAAAAGATTGGAAATCCCGGGTGTTTTTAATGGAACCCCTGCTGTAACTATCAGCCTGTCACCCTGTCGGGCAAATCCCTGTTCCTTTGTCCATAAACGGGCAATATCAAACATTTCATCCGTGTCTGAAAAGGATGGCACTAATATAGGAATAACCCCCCAGGATAATGTCAATTGACGTTGGGTATAAAGATGCGGAGTCAATCCAATTATAAAAGATGATGGTCTGAAGCGAGCAACCAGCCGTGCTGTGCTCCCCGAATCAGTGCAGCATACAATTGCTGCTGTATTAAGATCCCTTGCAAGCCAGCAAGCGGATCGACTAACAGCCGATTCTGTTAAAGGTAACCGTTCTGAAATAGGTTCATTTAAAAATGAATATTGATCCATGTTGGGTTCAGTTGCCCTTGCAATTCTGTCCAGAATTCTGACAGCCTCAACAGGATATGTTCCAATTGCTGTTTCATCAGAAAGCATAAGGGCGTCTGTACCATCAAGTATAGCATTTGCCACATCAGTTGCCTCGGCTCTAGAGGGTCTTGGGCTGTTTATCATAGACTTAAGCATTTGAGTGGCAGTAATTACCGGCTTAGAGGACTGGCGCGCCCTTTTAATTATCTTTTTTTGAATGATAGGCACTTCTTCTAAAGGCATCTCAACGCCCAAATCGCCTCTGGCAACCATAACACCATCAACTCTGTCAAGGATATTGTCCAGCCTTTGAATAGCTTGAGGCTTTTCTATTTTTCCAATCAATAGTGGACTGGCATTGCCACACTGGTCTAGAATCTTTAGGATGGGCTCAAAATCCTGCTCATGACGTACAAAAGATAGGGCAATAAAATCTACTCCCTCATCCAGGCCAATTTTTAAATCTTCCTCATCCTTTTTTGTAAAAGCAGAAATTCTTAAGTCACTGGCGGGCAAATTTATACCCTTGTGAGAATGTATTACTCCGCCTATCACAACCCGGCAGATAATTCTGTCCGCTTCTTTCTTGGTCACCTCTAATTCAGCCAGTCCATCCGCCATGAGAATACGATTGCCAATATCTAAATCCTCAACAATATATGGGTAATTGACGGGAATAACAGATGAATCTTTAATACTTACCGGAGCAAGGACAACTTTTTCATTGGTTTTTAGTTCCAGTTCTTGAAAGGGTAATTTCCCTATACGAATTTTAGGGCCTCCAAGGTCCTGAAGGATTCCAATCTCCTTTCCTAAATCCCTGGACAGCCGCCTTAATATGCGAATGATCTTTCGATGAAAGTCATGTTCTCCATGGGAAAAATTGAGTCGGGCTATATCCATACCTGATATAATGAGCCGTTTAATCTGATCTGGTGAGGAAGTAGCTGGACCAATAGTGCACACGATTTTAGTTCTGCGAATAGCTGGGCCTCTTTTATTATATGTCATGATTTCTAAAGGAAATAATAAATCTATAAGAATTCCCAAAACACTACATCTTAGACAAATCCAAAACTTATTAAAGCAATTTCTGTAAAAAAGTTGCGTCTAGGATGTTTTGGTTATTAATATTTATGTAACAAATATATTATATTGGGTCAGTTTTGCAAATTAATATTTATTGGGGAAATTGACTCTTATTATCTAATGGTGCCAATTTATAAGATGATCGTAATTTTTTTACCAACCGTGTCCATATTCTTTTAGTCTTAACCTTTCCTTCCATCTCTATGGTTGTTTCTAACTCATTAATTTCCTTTAATAAATTTTCTGTCTCTTCATCTTCAGCGTCTTTTACGCTTTTGGAATATCTGGATAGGCTTTTCCTTGCTTCTTTTAAGCTTTTTCGTGCTTGCTTATAATGCCCATCCTCTATCTGCTTGTATGATTTAATAACACATTCAATGGTACGGGCAAGATTTTTATCTGCTTCGGAGACTTCCAAACGAATCCCAAATAAAATTGCATCTTCCAGTTTTAAATATCCTTCATCAATTTTATTTGCATTAAGCAAGGATGAGCAAAAATCTAATTGGTGCCTTATATATTCAACATCCACCAGTATAAGGGTAAATACATCCAATTCTTCTAATTGCTCAAATTTCTTAAGTTTTCCGTGACTTTTTTTATATTTAATGATGGGTCTTACAACTTCCATTGTGGTCATACCGGCAAAAATAGGAACTTCCCGTTCTCGTACTTCCCGTGAATCAGTATAGGTAATTTGACCATCAGGCCCTTTAACCGTCATTCTGACAGTAGTGACGGGCAACATTTCTTGAACTATTTTAACAAGTTTATCGGCCTTTAATAATTCTTCTTTTACATTATCAATATTTTTATTTTCAATTGATTTTGTTGCCTCAAGAATATGGTATAAAGATTTCACAGTTAAAAATGATATATCATAATATGTTTCAGGAGAGATTGGTTCACTATGGCCACGTTCAACAATGGTCTTATAATCCTGTTTAACTTCCTTTGCAGCAGCCTCTGATTGGATATTTAGAATTCCAGAAAGTAGCAATAAAACAATGATTAATCTAAAAAAATATGGCAAAATACGAATTCTTATCATTTTTACTCCTCTTTTATATAAAAGATTTTATTAAGCTTCATATATTTAATATAATTATTTTAGACAAATCAAGCAAAAAGGTGTTCATTTAATCAATTTCAAACGTTTTTATAAGTATTTCTAATTAATCTCGATATTTTTACTTTTCTGACTATCTCTACTAAGGTCTTTACAATACCCCGAACTATAATATACCGAGAAAAGTAACAGATGATGGCAAACAGATAATATCTTATATTAATATAAACAAAGAAATTCAGCCTTCACCCCATATCTGTTAGGCCGAAAGGGCTTATAACGGGCATTCTTACAAGGAGATACCCCTGGACTTTTAGATTATATCCAACCTAAAAATTTGAGAATTCGATAGTAACTAGAAAATCATGTAAAGAAATCTTTTTCTATTAAGAACACGCATATCCTTCGATGACTGATGACTTAAATACGGCTTTTCCCATCTTAAAATCAATAACTGCCATCTCCTCATTGGGTAATAATAATCGATTTTGTTAGCTCTTTCCTGTTTTGACTTTTTATGGGTTTAGCCAACTATAATCCGTTAAGGATTGAACAATGGATTGGGTACAATTTCTTTAAAAGTCGTCTCAATTCTTAAAATTCAGCTTACTGCTTATCCTGAGATAATATTAGAGCGCTGTATGGACCGATGTTGACCTTGCCTTGGGCCAATAAACCGTCTTTTTCGTTTGCCTCAGCGTAGATCGAGGAGATGCCAAAGTCAACGAAATCCTTGTCATAGTACCTACTGTCACTATTGAATCTGACTATCCACTGACTCATAGCAGGGAATCCAAGCAAGTAATCTGTCCTGGTGTAAGAGGAGAAGTTAGCTATGATGACTACACTATCTCCAGGCCCACCATCGGCCCATCTGTGGTAAGCGATGAGCTTGTCATCATGGTTAACATGATATACATTTACCTCCTGGCCAGTCAGTCCTTTTGAAACTCCAGTGCGGTTTAACCGAAGAGCGATCAGATCTTTGTAAATGGCTAATATTCCTGCAAAACGGTCCTTCTTTGTCCAGTCAATGGGATCTTGATCGTGGAACCAGTCGTCTTCAAGGAACTCCTGACCCTGGAAGATCATCGGGATGCCCGGCGATGTGAAAACAAGTACGGCACCCAGTGCAGACTTTTTCTTGGCCGCCCATGATGACGAATTTCCAGGATCAACTTCTTCGGGTACACGTGCTTTACCATTCGATACTTCATCATGCGATTCCGTATAGATCACCCGCTCGAAAGCATTGAGATAGTAGCGATGCATAATAGCATTACGGATGGCATCCATGTCTCGGGATGCGTCCTCGGCTCCTATCAGTTGCGCCCGGACAGCATGCACAAAAGGTGCAGCCCATTGCGTGTTGAACCCGGCTCCTCCATCCTTTTGAGACTTGGTCAGATATGCATTATTCTGAAGGTCCTCGGCAATGGTGAAGGCGTCGGGAATGTATTTCCTGATATCCTTATTTACCCACTGCATCAAACTCCAGCCATCGGGCAAGTCGTTGTCCGGATCGTTGTTATGTCCATGCACATTTCGGATGAAGGCGGTCATATCCCAGCGCAGGCCGTCGACACCATACTCTAAAAACCACATAAGGGTATTATCCCGAATATAATTCCTAACTTCCTTTCGACCATAATCCGGTCGTGTCTCGCCCCATGGCGTCTGTGCCCGCCAGTCATTGTAAAAGTAGATACCTCCTTTGTCGTTATCGCTCCAACCATCGAACTGCCACAGGTTAAGGTCGTCAGGACCAAGGTGGTTGTAAACAACATCTACAATAACAGCGATTCCAAGCCTGTGGGCCTCATTAACAAATTCTTTTAGAGTGCGTGGGGCTCCGTATTCGCTTTCGACTGCAAAAATGTGGGATGGATTGTACCCCCAAGAGTACCCACCAGCAAATTCGGCTAATGGCATGACTTCCACGGCATTGATCCCTAGTTCCTTGAGATAGGTGAGACGATTGATAGCTCCTTCAATGTCGCCTGGGCCGGATTCTGCGCCTTGTTTCCCAAAAGTACCGATGTGAAGCTCATAGATTACCATTTCGTTGAGCAAAGGAGGGGTGAACTCCTTCACCCTACTTTTTCGATAAATCTTTGTGATGATAGCATTACCTACAGAGTTGGTAACACGGCGAGCATAGGGGTCAATTCGAATATATTCCCTTCCTGCCCTAATAATTCGATATCGGTATTCATCACCGGGCTTTGCTCTGGGAACATCTATAGACCAAATTCCATCTGGCTGCTTGTTCATTCGATGTGCTGTCTTGTTCCAGTTGTTGAATGTACCTATGACAAAAACATCTTCGGCATGGGGTGCCCACACGACAAACTTACAACCGTCTGCATAAGGTATAACTCCTTTCTGGATAGAAGATCTCATTTTTAACCTCCAAAATTAGCGCCTCACATAATCGGCGCTGCTATTCAACGCAACTTACTTGCCCTGCTTCAGAATCATAACCAGCCTTTTCTCTTGAAAAATATCACCATACCAATGGCTACCGTGATCATAACTCCCCAAAATATAAAGTAACTATATTTAAAATGTAGCTCTGGGAGGTACTCAAAATTGGTGCCATAAATGCCGGCTATGAATGTTAAAGGGATGAAGATTGCTGCAAATATTGTGAGTATTTTCATAACGTCATTCATTCTATTGCTGACATTGCTGTTGTATATATTCAATTGATCTGAGAGCATTTCTCTATACGTATCAATTGCTTCTGTTGCTTGGGTAATAAGATCTAACAAATCATTCAAGAAGGGCTTTGTTTCTTCTCGTATGAACTCTGACTCCAATCTAGGCAATATAGAAATAAATTCCTTTGTCGGTCTAACAGATTTTCGTATAAAACTCATTTCCCGTTTATAATTATTAATATTCTCTAAAGTTTTTGCAGATGAGTCTTCTAAAATTCCAACTTCAATATCTTCAATCTTTTCATTGAACGACAAGGACATAGTTGCGTTGAGGAGCATCCTGGAATTCGAGGACTCCACCGACCAGGAGCAGGAGTGGAGGCTCGGGTGGTCGTGGTCGCAGGTCAGGGTGTGGCCGCCGACGC
>JAXHUS010000051.1:0-2996 GCA_034189305.1 Thermodesulfobacteriota bacterium
CAAAAATGATTTTTCGCTGTCATATGCTTCCCGTGCTTCCCGACCAGGTAATTTATAAAAATGAAGAACAAAGCTTAAACGATATTAATATAGAACTTAATTTTCCTTTGGTGGTTAAACCGGCAAGGGAAGGGTCCACAATTGGTATAAGTATTGTAAAAAACAGATCCCAGCTTAAAAAGGCTGTTTTAAAGGCCGCAAAAAGGGATGGGAAAATTTTTTTTGAGGAATATGGAGGAGAAAGAGAAATTACAGTTGGAATACTTGCGGGAAAGGTCTTTCCGACCATTGAAATTGTTCCGGAATCCGGATTTTATGATTACGATGCGAAATATACTAAAGGGAAAACCAGATATATTCTTCCCGCTGAAATTGAAGAAGAAAGACAGAAATATATAAATGAGATTAGCCTAAAAGCCTGCAATGCCCTTGGATGCAGAGGCGCAGTTCGGGTGGACCTGATTCTGGATCCAAAGGAAAATCCGTATATTTTAGAGATAAATACAATACCGGGGATGACTGAAACAAGCCTTTTACCAAAAGCAGCTATTCAATCAGGAATGAGCTTTCCGGACCTTATAGAAGAAATTCTGCTTTTGGCAGATTTGAATAGTTAAAAATGGCGTATCAAAAAAAGGGCAAAAATAAAAATAAAAAAAGGGTATCAAAAACAAAAAGAGAACTTTTTAAAAGTCTGTTAAAGGGAATTTTATATTTACTTATTATAAGCGGGTTCTTATATAGCTATTTTACAGTAAAAAAATTTATTTTACTTACTGACTTTTTCCAAATTGAAAGAATAACTGTAAAAGGGCGTTATAAATCAAAAGAAGAAGAAATCATAAATTCAAGCGGGCTTAAATATGGGGAAAATATATTCTCCTTTTCAATAAAAAAAATATCTTCAAAGGTCTCAGAAAACCAATGGGTACAAAGTGCGAAAGTAACAAGAAAACTTCCCGGCACTGTATTGATTGAAGTTATGGAAAGAAAACCTATGGCATTATTACATCTTGATGATTTTTATCTTCTGGACAGGGAAGGAATTGCATTTAAGAAAGTGGATTGGGAAAGAGATAATGTAGATCTTCCTGTTGTTAGCGGAGTAGCGGTTGCAGGCGCACTCCGGCAGGGTAAAGATAAAAAATTTGAAAATAAACCTCTGCCTTTTGTAAAAAAGTCTCTGCTTTTCTTAAATTTACTGAAAGAAAACAATGTTTTTCAACACAGCGATATTTCAGAGATTCATATGGACCCTGATTTCGGATTGCATCTTTATTGTATGAAAAATGTGGCACAGTTTCAATTTGGCTTTTCTCACTACAAAGAAAAGCTGTGCATTTTAAAAAAGGTTATGAAAGATTTAGAGACGAGAAAAATAGGGTATAAGTCGATAGACATGTGCGGGTACCCGAAAAAAGTATTTGTTAAATTAATTAAGGATTAGGATTTCAATTTTTATGTCAGGTAAAAGTAACGGAAACATAATAGCGGGTCTTGATATTGGAACCACTAAAATCTCTACCCTGATAGGCAGGGTAGATGGAGACGGCATTGATATTTTAGGCGTGGGAAATTACCCTTCTTATGGGATGAAAAGTGGCATGGTCATCAATATGGACAATACCGTTTCATCAATCAGAAGATCCATAAAAAATGCCGAGGACGTCGTTGGATGTGAAATTAATTCCGTATTGATAGGAATTGCAGGTGGGCATATAGTCAGTATTAATAATAAAGGATTTGCAGAAATAAAAGATAAAGAAGTTACCCGGGCAGATATAAGAAGGGCGATCAATTCAGCCTGCGATGTGACCATACCAAAGGACCATGAGATTCTTAGTATCATCACTCAGGAATATTTAATAGACGACCAGACAAGTATCCAGAATCCTATAGGGATTTGCGGAAGCAAATTAGAAGTAAATGTTCATATTATAATAGGGGCTACAACCCAGGTACAAAATCTGATTAAATGTACAAATCAAAGTAAGCTTTATGTTGAAGATATTATTTTACAACCCCTTGCATCAAGCCTTTCCGTTTTAACAAAAGATGAGATGGAATTAGGAGTTACCCTGGTGGATATTGGAGGGGGCACTACTGATCTGGCATTATTTTTTGAAAACAATTTAAAACATACTTCCATAATCCCTATAGGTGGAAACCAGATTACCAAGGACATTGCTTTCGGTCTTAAAAGCCCTATAGACGAAGCGGAAAAGATAAAAATTAAATATGGATGCACACCGGATTTTTCGGTACTGCAAAATGAGGAAGTGGAAGTGCCGGATGTGAGTGGTACGGGAAAATTAACCTACCCAAGACAATACATATATGAAATCATAGGCCCCAGGGTGGAAGAAATTCTTCTGGAAATTAAAAAAAGGATCCAAAATTCCGGATATTTGGAATTAATGACTGCCGGTGTGGTAATTACGGGAGGGTCGGCATTACTTGGGGGACTGGACAGGTTTGCTTCTGAAATACTTGGGCTTCCCGTTCGCATCGCTTACCCAAGAAATGTAAAAAATGGCCAGAATTTAATAAACCACCCTAAATATTCCACAGGTGTAGGGCTTATACTTAACAGCCTGAATCGGAACAAAGGAGAAAAACCTTTTAGGAAAGGGAAAAATCCCCTTGATAAAATCACCCAAAGTTTAAAAAGATGGTTTGAAGATATATTTTAATATGATTAATGTCAAATACCAAAGCTCAAAGTCCAAATGAATGTCAAAATTCAAATGACAAAGCAAATGTTTATAGAGTTCATTGAGTTTATAGAGTTTCTTGGGTTAACCCGAGAATTACAAGCCAATAAACACAAGGAACGTATGGGAAATAAGTCTGTTTTGACATTTAGTCATTTGGATTTCATTTGACATTTGGATTTTGGCATTTGAACTTTTTTACTTTATGAAATGTTCTATTAATTTGAATAAAAGAGGTATCTTTATAATCATATACTTTATATGAAGGGAGGTAGTTATGAG
>JAXHUS010000510.1:0-2788 GCA_034189305.1 Thermodesulfobacteriota bacterium
TAATAAATTTTTTATATTTTGTCTGTTTAAGGTTTTAATCATTAAAAATGCTACTTTTTCTTCAATTATTCCTGCTTATCTTGAAAAGAGAAGGAATTGAAAAATAAAAGAGATATTCAACGCTGTCCAGAAGGCTGTATTTGTTTTTAATTCTAATTACCCTTTCTTCTACCCTGTTTTTATTGACTTTAACCTCTATGTAATGATGAAAGCCTCCCTGGCTTCTTTTATCTTGAAGTCAGGCGCCACCTCCTCCGGTAATAATATAGGTAGTGCCATCTATTACATCACGATGATATACATGGATATGTCCACAAAATACTCTACAGACTCTATATTTATTCATTAATTCCATAAACTTTTGCCCCACTTCCTTTTTTAGACACTTATTACGATCTTTATTATAGTCAAATGGCGGGATATGCATAAAAACAAAGATATGAGAATATTTTCCTCTATTTTCCTCTAATATTTCAGTCAGCCAGTTGAACTGGGATTTTGATATAGTTATTCTTGCATCATCAATAACAACAAATAGGGAATTTCCATAGCTGAACCAGTAATCAGGCTTTCCAAAATATTTATAATAAACGTCCCCCCTTTTATCTTTTTCCAGATCATGATTGCCAATTACAGTAAATAAAGGGATTCTCTCATCTTTTATTCCGGTTTCTTTTACCTCTTTTAAAAAAAAGTTATAATTATTTTCCGAGCACTTTCTAACAAAATCGCCAACTACTATTGCAAAAAGAACTTTTTTCCTTTTAGCCTCTTCTAATATAAATTCTAATGTTTCAAAGTTGTTTTTATTATCACCGAAAACAATGAAAGAAAAATTGTCCGGTTTGCCGTTTTCAAGGATTCTGTCAAGGTTGCCATGAAGATTTTTTGTGAATGAAGTCTCTTGTGAGTTTAAAACTAAAAACAGTGGTAAGCATATAGTAAAAAACAATAAAAAACTTAAAAGAACCTTTTTCATAAAATCTATCCAAATGAGAAAAAATGAATTTAATTTTTTTATTTTTACCAAAAACAATATTAAGATAAGATTAAATGAAGATTAATTTTTCTTAATTTTGGTAGGATTAGAAAGAATGAAAATAAGGAGGCTGATTATTTATAATTAAAAAACGGATAAAAAAACAAACTGATTTAAAAAATAGGGCCTACTGGCAAGGAAAAATTTCACTTCTTTAGCTCTTTTTCCAACAAGATGGTAGCTGTTGATCTGGCAATTATCTTGCCGTGCTGCTCCTTAATCTCAACCTCCCCAACTGCCTTTCTACCCCTGCTGCTTGCAATCCTTGCATCCGCTATTATCTTTCCCATGCGAAACGGTGAAAGGTATCTTACCTTTAATTCGGCAGTATAGTATTGTCTCTCTGAATTAACCAGTGTCTTCATGGCAATGGCAGAGGCGGTATCAACTAAAGAAGCAATTGCTCCTCCATGCACTACGCCGGCTGGCTGGGTAAGTTCTCTTTTAAATGCCATCTCCATTACTGCCCGACCTTTTTCCAGAGAAATAAGTTTCATTCCCAGAAGTTCCTCAAAGGGGGCTATTTTCAGGGATATTAATTCAGAGTCTATCTTTATGGTGTATTCTTTATAACATCCTTTATTTTTTAAGTTTTTCCTTATCATTTATAAATACTCCTTTGCCGTAAATTTCTGGTTTTTGTTATTTTCTTCACGCTTCCCATCATCTTTCAACAGCACTCTAACAAGGTTAAAATTCCCAAAATTTTCTGGCAGGGATGCACACCTTTCAGTATAAAACAAGATTAGAGTATATGCTTCAAAAAGAAAAATAACTCCAGAAAAAAAGAAAATTAAAAAATATATCCATAATTTTGAAATATTCCAGATTTTTGCAAGTTTACTTCCCATTAGTTATACCTCCATAATTTTTTTATCTTAATTTAAGAATAGAATCTGGATAGAAGAATCGTATTTTTCTTTCCGCATTACAAGAAAATAGGTTTTTTTTCTACATTGTATAGAGTAAATTTTAAATTCTCTCTTTAGGAGCAAAGAAGTGATAAGATTATAACCTTTCTCTGACGTCAAACAGGAATTACTATTTTTGTCTGTTAAAAATTTTACTGTTTCAGAAGGGGTTTCAAGTTTTGGAACTACTGTATCTAAATAGAAATCAAGGTGTAAAGATTTATCAAAATCAAAGGTTTTTAAACTGTCTACCTTTACAAGTGGTTTAATTATGGATACCATTTTCATACATGGAGAATGTTTTTTGTCCTCTTTTGAAATATAAAAGAAGTATGTCCCATAAATTATTAATGCAAAAAGACTTATAGCCAATACCTTTATTAGAGGGTTGCCTTTAAAATAAGCATATCCCAGCAAAATACAACCAAAAATACAAATAAATTCAAAAATCAATGTAAGGAAGATGGAATGACTTACCCACCAGATAAAGGCTGGATAAGCAACTATTGAAATGATAAAAATCAGAAGGGAAATCTTATATGAAACCTCCCACCATTTTATAAGTCCTTCTTTCTTGAGACTTTTGAGTAGATAAGCTTCTTGCCAGGCTCCACCAAGTATAAGGCTATAAGCCGGAAAGAGTGGTAGGAGATAACGGTAGCTCTTATTATCTATGGAAAAAATGATGACAAATATAATTAATACCCACATAAGAAGAAATAGCCTTTGATTTCTAAAGGCAGGATTACCCTTATAAAAGAAGAGTACTGCTGATGGTAGGAAAAGAGACCATGGGAAAAACCTGGGCCAGAATTGAATCAAATAATAATAAAAAGGT
>JAXHUS010000511.1:0-3418 GCA_034189305.1 Thermodesulfobacteriota bacterium
CGGAGTCTGCCAAAATATTCTTTTGCCTCTTTGAATTTTTTTTCTTCAGGGGCGCCTCCAAGGGCTACTACCACACAATGGATGTAATTAACCTTCTGAATCTCATTTAGTATTCTGTCTATAACAAGGGAGTTTTGAAGTTCAGCGTAAAGGGAAGGAAGAAGCAGGCTGATCTTAAAATGCTGAGAGTATTCTTCTAACTTTTTCTCCAATAAGGCAAGGTATTTCTCAGGATTAAATGCCTCATAAAGGGCATGCAGTGTTGTAATCATTCCTTCTTGATGAAAATCTGCCATGGTTTATCCTCCTTTCAAATCTTTTTGATACTGAAACGGGAAGGTTTAGAGCAAATTATAATTCCTTTTTCTCGAATTGTCCATAAATAATCAATGTCTTATTGTTTCAATAATGTTATATTATAAATTATACTAAATAAATCTGTAACTACTCCGGTGGATAGCTTGAAGGTAGAAGGCTTTTAGAGAAAATCATTGTCAAAGGGTTTAGTATTCTTGTACAACCATGATTCAGCCCTAATTGGACCAGAGATCGTCAAAACCGAGAAGATCTTGAATGGCTTGATCAGGGCTTTGAAAGATGATTGATATTCTTCAGCCTTCAGTCTAAATGCCTGAATAATAACAGAAATCTTTTCTATAAAAGGGGAGATAATTATAAAGATACCTCTATCGTGTCGATATGCAAGTTAAGTACAAAATATCCAAAGTGTACCTGAATCCTGATGCCAAAAATTCATTTTACAATTCTCAAATTTTTAACTAAAATTTTAAACAATTGATAAAAAATTTTAGTATCCATAAAATGTTTAATATATAATATTGAAGTTAACTGCTCAGGTGGATAGCATGAAGGTAGAAGGCTTTTAGAGAGAAATCATTGTCAAATGGTTTAGGGTTCTTGTGTAACCATGATTCATCTCTAATTGAACCAGAGAGCGTCAAAACCGGGAAGATCTTGAATAGCTTGATTAGAGCGTTGAGAGATGATTGATATTCTTCAGCCTCAGTCTTAACACGTGAATAGCACTATTAAAGATTATGGAATTTAAAACCACTTTTATTTAAGACCTTTAAATTAAAATAGTCCAGATTTTATTTTAAATCCCATCATAATATTAATAATAGCATTAACATTATTTTAATTATTGGAGGAGTAATTTAATGGATGAGTCACTGGGAGTAAATACCGCTATTTGGCTTAGTATTGGTTTTTGTATCACGCAATCTGCAATGTTTTCCGGCCTGAATCTGGCTCTTTTCAGTATCAGCAGACTCAAATTGGAAGTTGAAGCCTCTTCAGGCAATAAAGACGCCACAAAAGTCCTTAACATGAGAAAAGATTCCAATTTCCTTTTAACCACAATTCTGTGGGGAAATGTGGGGGTTAATGTTTTGCTGGCTATTCTTTCAAACTCAGTATTTGCAGGCGTTTTTGCCTTTCTTTTTTCCACTGTGGTGATAACTTTCATAGGTGAGATTTTGCCCCAGGCTTATTTTTCAAGGAATGCCCTGCAAATGGCCGCTCTGTTTTCCCCGGTATTGAGAATTTATCAAATGATTTTGTATCCCGTTGCCAAACCCACAGCCAAAATGCTTGACTTCTGGCTTGGAAAAGAAGGGATCCAGTACTTTCGTGAAAGGGATTTCAGACAGATGATAAAAAAACATATAGAAGCCGATGAAGTAGACGTTGACCACCTGGAAGGGTTAGGTGCAATAAATTTTTTGGCCATAGATGATTTGCTGGTTATTCAGGAAGGGGAGACCCTCGATCCAAGGAGCATAGTCAGTCTGCCGATTAATGAAGGACGGCCTGTCTTCCCAAAGTTTGAAAAGTCACATTTAGATCCATTCCTCCAAAAAATTCATGCCTCAAGGAAAAAATGGGTGATCATTATCGATTCAACCGAAACACCCCGCTTTGTTTTAGATTCGGATGGTTTCTTGAGGGCTGCATTGTTTGAATCGTATCGATTTAATCCTTATGCTTACTGTCATATTCCTATTATAGTATATAACCCTAAGGTTTCCTTAGGAAAGGTAATATGCAAATTTAAGGTTCATCCCGTGCATCCGGAAGATGATGTTATTGATCAGGATATAATACTCTTATGGGGAGATGTAAAGCGGGTTATTACAGGCGCCGATATTTTAGGGCGCCTTTTTCGGGGTATCGCTACCCACGAAACTAAAAAATAGCCTGACACACAATACCTTTTTAATACCATGACAATTGTCAAACCATTAAAATGAGAAATAAAATAATAGTAGCCATGATGTTCAAGAATTCATGTGTCAAAAGCAAAAAGAAAAAACTTTCCCTATGGTAAAAAATTGATTAATATCATAGCATTATTTAAATTTGAAATGCTTATAATTTAAGTATTGGAAGAAATAAAATATGTTTAAAGTAAGTATATACAGATGTTTATTAATTTTAATGTTTCTATCCCCTTTTCTATTTTTAGGTATCCATAACTCCTTTGCCAGAACTTCAAAATGTGAGGATTGTCACAGGGGTATATCCCCCAAAATGGTAAAAGATTTCAATAGGGGAAAGATGGGTAAGGTTTTAACCTGTAAAAGTTGTCATGGAAGTGACCATAATAACGAAAAAGATGTGGATAAAGCCGGTCTGCCAACTATTCAAACCTGCCAGGCATGCCATGCCGAAAAGGCACAACAATATCTATCCGGCAAACATGCCATGGGGCTTATTGCAATGCAGGCAATGCCTTATACCCATAAACAGCCAAAAGCATTCGTAGAAGGACAGAAAGGATGCGGCGGATGTCATACCCTCGGACTGACAAATAAAAAGGGGCGTGAAAGCGAAAACCGCAAATATTACCGTTATGGAATGGACTGTCAGAACTGTCATACCAGACATGCCTTTTCTAAGTCCGAAGCCTCTGAACCGGAAGCATGTATGACCTGTCATATGGGATTTGATCATGCCCAGTGGGAGATGTGGTATGCCTCCAAACACGGAGTTACTTATTTAATGAACCGTGTAATTAGTCCGGAAAATAAAGACCGTGCGCCTAAATGTCAGACCTGCCATATGCCCGACGGAAATCACCGGGTATTTTCAGCCTGGGGATTTCTTGGGGTAAGGCTCCCGGAAGATGATGCGGAATGGATGAATTATCGAACAACCATTCTTAAAGGATTGGGGGTTTTGGATCCTGAAGGCAAGCCAACGGCCCGGCTGGATATTGTAAAATCCGGTAAAATGGCGCGACTTACCAGGGAAGCATTTGACGCTGAACGAAAACGGTTTACAGATATCTGCATCCAGTGTCATATCCCAAATTTTGTGAAAGAAAACATGAAAAATGCCGACTTGATGCTAAAAGAGGCTGACATACTTTTTTCCGAGGCCATTGAAATAGTTG
>JAXHUS010000512.1:0-2662 GCA_034189305.1 Thermodesulfobacteriota bacterium
TGGATTGTGGGTTTTGAAAGTCCCCACCCCGGTAATTTCTGAGTAGGAATACCAGGGGGAATTTTCGTCAAGCACAACAATCAGCGAAGTGGCATAGCCCACTACCTTCCCATCAAGTTCAGCCAGCAACTGGCCTTCGGGAAAAGCTGCAAGTTGCATTGAATAAACACGATCATCGCATAAATCTTTATCGCTGAAATTCGGATAAGCTGCTCTTTGTAAGCGTACAATCTCTTCAATATCCTCCGGTCTCCATCTTCTGACCTTTATTCTGCTTTTCTTTTTATCTTCCATGAACTATCTCCTTAAAATTGTTACTTTCTCTTAACTATTTCATTTGGCTTGAAGCTGCATCCTTTTGGAATTTAGGGGAAGACTTCAAAATATAAAATAACATTATTACAGCATAAGGATATTAAAATTCTGTTCTATCTGTTTTTTCCATTACGACGAAGGTGCACATTATGCCGGCCTTCCCGATACCAGCATTAACCTAAGTCTGATAACTTACTTGTAAAACGCTATTAAAGATGTTTGTGATTTGATTAGCGTTTGAAAGGAGTTGTTCGAAAAATTGATATCTCACTTTATCACGCGAGTCGAACTCCTTTTTTACTTCCCCTCCAGCAGTTTTTTCTTCGGAAGGATCAGTTTCGATTGTAAATAGTGGCGCCGAATTGGACTCTCCAATTCTAAATGCCTGTAGCCGTCGAAAGTAAAAAGGGGCCGGTTCCATTTTATTGTTCTATTACCTTTCTTGGTCTTCCCCTTCTTTTAATTATTGCATCTATTTTAAACTGCTCTTTCAAAAATTTTACAAAATAATCACTACCATAGATTACCTTTTCCTCTTCATCTCTCCCTCCATAGCTTCCCTTTCCCTCATCATTCCCTTTACAAAATCCCCATACTTTGTTTTCTTTTTTATCTTCTGACATTTGCGTATAAATCGAATGCTCATCCACTAAACTGTAATTCCTTCAATAGGTATAAACTTTATAACTGCTCCATCTATATTCTTTAGGACTCTCTACAATCTTTGTCTTAGCGGATTTACAAGCTGATCTTCGGCCTGTAAAATTATCAAGCTGAAACCGCCTGATATATGACCGGCCGATATTTGGCGGTCGGAATAAACTTGCCCTCTGCCTGTGCTGTCTCTATCCATAGCTCTTTAGCCTTTTGAACTTCATGCAATGACTCGTCAGGAGTATCACCAAATGCGGAGCACGCCTCAAGATTGGGTATATCAGCGATGTATCCTTCGTCATCATCTGAATAAAAAATATTAATATTATAGTCCCGCATTATTTGTCCTCCAGTTTAAGATTGTGTTTTTCAGCCAGTTTCAGAAATGGCGCATTTAATAAGTTTGGCTTGGCCATTAACGTCTTGCAAGTTCACCAGCTCAGGTATATCAGGCCGTTTGAAAATGTGTTGTTTACCATCGGTCCGTGATAACTTAAAACCGTAAACTTCAACTAGATTAACCGTCTCTTTGAATCTTATGTTTTTTGAACCACCAATTATTTTTTGAAGCAGCTTTCGTCTTTTTATAGATCATCTCTTACAAGCCGAACGAGGCTGTAGAAAAACCACTTTTCGACATGATCATTATATGTACAAAGTGATTTGTAAAAAAGTAACATCCCCCTTGCGGAATTGAGGATCGGGAACGTAGGCATCAACTTCAAATTCTTTACATGATTCCAGGTTCGTCACGTTGTAGTATCCTGTGTCAGCGCTGATTATCATGTCCTTTAAAGGTTCTTCCCAACCAGCGGCTTCCAGTTTCTCTTTTGCACTTTTTAGCATAGGTTACATATTGGAACTGTCTTCGCCTTTCCCAAATACTTTGGCATGCAATATTACCTGATGCTTTTCATCATTTACTTTCCTTTTGCTTGGCCTCCTCCCAGAGCTTATCCATTTCTTTTAAACTTGCGTCCTCGATTCTTATTTTTTTTAATTTTAGTCTGTCTTTAATATATAAAAATCGTTTTGTAAATCTGACAATAGTCTTTCTTAAAGCTTCTTCAGGGTCTATTTTTGCATGTCTTGATACGTTTACAATTGCAAAAAGGAAGTCTCCCAACTCCTTTTCAATCTTTTCCTGATCCTGTTCCATTAAGGCATTTAAAAATTCTTCCTCCTCTTCTTTTACCTTATCCCAGGCACCCTTCCAGGTTTTCCAGTCAAATCCTACATGGGAAGCCTCTTTTGTAATTTTAAAGGCTCGCATCAGGGCGGGCAAATTTTTTGTTATTTTACAGAAAGGCAGATCATCATCTAATTTTCCTTCTTTCTTTTTTATTTCTCTCCAGTTTAAAATTACTTCTTTTGTTCCTTTAACCTTTTTATTTCCAAAGATATGTGGATGCCTGCGGATCATTTTTTCTTCTATTTCTGAAATTACTTCATAAATATCGAATTCTCCAGCCTCCCTCGATATTTCAGTTAAAAATAATATCTGGAATAAAAGATCGCCAAGCTCCTCTTTAAGCCTTGAAGGAGAACTATCATCAATGGCTTCCAAAACCTCATATGCTTCTTCAAGAAGGTATGTTTTTATATTATGTCTGTTTTGCTTTCTATCCCATGGGCACCCATCTTTACTTCTAAGTCTTTGAATCAAAATGATAAGGTCTTCCAGATTTCGCTT